>DASQBT010000001.1:0-5551 GCA_035635075.1 Thiobacillaceae bacterium
TGGTCGAGGTGGACGAGATGGGCAACTTCATGGGCGGCCACGTAATCGATGACTTCAAGCGGCGCCTGGATCAGGCGCCAATTCAGCCGGATCCGCCCATCGGGATGGCAGATTCCCCACTGGGTGCGGGCATTGGACAAGGCAAAGGCAGGCCGCCGGCCCAAGCGGCTGGCAAACTGGCGCACCCGCCGAGCCAGCAGGCGCTGGGCCCGGTGGCGCAGCCATTCCATGACCAGGCCAGCGACTTCTTCAGCCTTGGTGCAGGACACCCACAGCACCCGGCCCACCCGGCGGACATCGTTGAACAGGCAGGGAACAATGCGCAATTTCAGTCTCACGCCCATATAGGACAAAGCCGCGCCGTCCTTCCATTCGACTTCCGGCGCACGGCGCGATTTCATCTGTCTGAGGGTCTTGATCAACCAGGCCTCGCGCTCGCGGATGAACTCGTCGACTTCCGCCCGCGGCACCCACCACGGCACATTGACTCGCACCCCCGCCTCGCCCACGCTGAGCCCCAAGGTCTTTCGCCGAGTGCGGGTCAGCACATAGGGTACGCTCAGGCTACCGAGCGCGAGTGTGCCCCGTTCAGTGCGTTTGCGTGGCATGGGGCAGGCGCATCATTTCAGCTTCTATCCAGTCGCGGACTTTGCCATTGAGTTCATCGGCCTTGAGTCCGGCGGATTCGATCACCGGACCGATGCTGAGGGTGATGGTTCCGGGACGCTTGAAAAACGCATTCTTGGACCAGACCTCCCCGGCATTGTGCGCTACCGGCAGCACCGGCGTCCGGGTGTGGGTTGCAAGCCAAGCGCCGCCTATGCCGTAACGTCCGGTTTCGCCGGGCTTGATCCGGGTGCCTTCGGGAAAAATGAGCACCCAGAAACCCTGCGCAAGCCGGTCCCTGCCTTGGGCCACGATCTGCTTGAGCGCCTCTTTGCCCGCTTTGCGGTTGATGGCAATCGGCGACAACATGCGCATGCCCCAGCCAAAAAAAGGAATGTAGAGCAGCTCGCGCTTTAGCACGATTACCTGGGGCGGCAGCAGGATCGGCAGTGCGATCGTCTCCCATGCCGATTGATGCTTGGCCATAACGACCACCGGGGTAGGCGGCAGATTTTCCAGGCCCTTCACCTCATAGCGAATGCCGCAGATGACTCTGGCCAGCCACACGATCAGCCGGTTCCATTGGCTGATGATGCGGTAGCGGGTCAGCGGCCCGAACGGAAAGGTGAGCAGGGAGAGGATGCCGAAAACGACAGTCAACAGGCCCTGCAACAAGGCAAACAGGGTCGAGCGCAGAATGATCATTCGCCCTTGACTGGTGTCCTCAGCAAGGCATCGACTGCCTGAGCAAGATCGTCGAACACTTCGGTGCCCTTGGGAAAGTCCCCCGCAGCGCGGGTTTTTTTGCCCTTGCCGGTCAGCACCAGCTTGGGTGCCGCCCCCGCCTGATCCGCCGCCTGCAAGTCCCGCAGCGAGTCGCCAATGGCGGGGACGCCGGCTAGATCCACATGAAAGCGCTCGGCAATCTGGCGGAATAGGCCGGCCTTGGGTTTGCGGCATTCGCAATCAGACTCCGCCGGATGGGGGCACAGGAACACCGCGTCGATCTGACCGCCAGCGCCCACCACGGCCTTGTGCATCTTGGCATTGATGGCATTGAGCGTGGCCATGTTGAACAGCCCGCGCCCCACGCCTGACTGGTTGCTGGCCACCACCACTCGGTAACCCTCGTGATTGAGGCGCGCAATGGCCTCCAGGCTGCCAGGTATGGGCTTCCACTCTTCCGGACTCCTGATGAATTTGTCCGAATCGAAGTTGATGACGCCGTCGCGGTCGAGAATTACCAGCTTCATTATGGAAAGTATAGGCCCTAGCCCATAATGAGCACAAATTCAAGATCCCGACATGCCCCAATATCGCTTTCGCCCCAAACTCGTGCTGGCCGCCAAGCTGGTCGCAGCGTGTAGCCTGTGTATAGCAGTGGTGCTGCTGATAATCTGGCTGATCGGCCGCTAAGCCAGCGGGCTTCTCAAGCCGCCAGCCTGGACAGATCGGCCACCCGGTTCATGGTCTGGTGCAACTGATTCAATAGCGCCAGGCGATTGGCCTTGAGCACCGGATCATCGCTGTTCACCATGACCCCATCGAAGAATGCGTCCACCGGCGCCCTCAATGCCGCCAAGGCCTGCAGCGAAGCCGTGTAGTCCCCGGATTCAAATGCGCTATCGGCTTTGGGCTGGATTTGCTTGAGCGCCGCATGCAGCGCAGTCTCAGCGGACTGCTTGAACAAAGCCGGCTCGATCTCAACCGGAACGGTGCCCTCCGCCTTCTTGAGGATATTGCCCACACGCTTGTTGGCGGCGGCCAGATTCTTCGCTTCCGGCAAGGTCGCGAATGCACGCACCGCCATTAGCTGCCGGGGAACAATGTCGATGCGAGCGGGGCGCATGCACAGCACGGCCTCAACCTCTTTAGCGCTGTAGCCCTGCTCGCGCAGCAATCCACCCAGCCGTTCAAACATGAAGGTTTCGACATCGGTTTGGGCATCGCCCAACAGGCCGTGCGGAAACGCAGCAAATGCCGCATTCACCAGATCAGGAAGTCGCAAGGGTAGCGATTTCTCGATCAAGATGCGCAATACGCCCAAGGCATGCCGACGCAGCGCAAATGGATCCCGGTCGCCGGTTGGGGTCTGTCCGATGCCAAACATGCCGGCCAGGGTTTCCAGCTTGTCCGCCAGCGCCACCACCACGCCGACCTGATTGCGCGGCAGCGCATCACCGGCGAATCGTGGCCGGTAATGGTCCTCGATGGCGAAAGCGATCTCATCGCCCAAGCCATCGTGTTGGGCGTAGTACCGCCCCATGATGCCTTGCAGCTCGGGGAACTCGCCCACCATGTCGGTGAGCAAGTCAGCCTTGGCCAGCAGCGCGGCCCGGTCGGCCAACATCGCCAGTTCTTCGCCGCCAAGTTTTTCGCCAATATTGCGGGCAATCGCCATGACGCGCTCCACCCGCTCGCCCTGGGTGCCGAGCTTGTTGTGGTATACGACTCTGGCCAGCCCCGGAACGCGGGATTCCAGCGGCTTCTTGCGATCCTGATCGAAGAAGAATTTGGCGTCCGCCAGGCGCGGCCGCACCACACGTTCATTGCCGCCAATGAGCGCCGAGGTGTCGGCAGGTGAGATATTGGCGACGATCAGGAACTTGTTGGTAAGCTTGCCCATGCCGTCCAGCAATGGAAAATACTTCTGGTTGGCCTTCATGGTCAGGATCAGGCATTCCTGCGGCACCTGCAGAAAGACCTCATCGAACTTGCAAGCCAGCACGTTGGGCCGCTCTACCAATGCAGTTACTTCATCCAGTAGTGCGGCATCCTCTATCGGCTTCAACCCAAGCCTAGCCGCGGACTCGCCAAGCTGTCGCGATATCTCGCTGCGGCGCTCTTCAAAGCTTGCAATCACCGCTCCCTCATCGCGCAGCTGCGACGCATAGCTGTCGGCGTCCTTGAGCATTACGGCCCTGCGTTTCGCTTCGAAGCGGTGACCTTGAGTTTCCCGTCCGGCATTCAAACCTAGGACGGACACTGGTACCATTTCGCTGCCATGCAAGGCAACCAGGCCATGGGCAGGTCGCACAAAGTTGACCGAGCTCCATCCATCAGCAAGTTGATAGGTCATCACTTTGGGAATGGGTAGTTTGGCTAGGGCCTTCTCCAAAGCCAATTGCAAACCATAGGCTAGGCTCGCGCCTTTCTCATCGCGCTTGAAGTACAGGATTTTGTCAGGTGCACGCCACAGTTTGGGTACGACCGTGTCATCCAGACCAAGATTGGCCAGCTTCTTAAGCAACGCAGGAGTGGCCTGTCCATCGGCAGAAAGGCCAATGCTTACCGGCATGAGTTTAGTGACATGCTCCATTTCCGGAGCCTCTGCCAGTACTCCTCTAATTAGCACCGCAAGACGACGCGGCGAAGCAAACCATTTTTCGATGGCGTTGTTCGGCGTTGTCAAATTCTGCTCTGCAAGCTCGGCATTCAATTCAATCGAAAACTGGTAACCGAGTTTGCTCAATGCCTTGGGGGGCAATTCCTCGACCAATAGTTCGACCAATAGATTCGCTTCTTTAGTCACATCGGTGCCCATGCTCAGGCCGCCTCTTTCTTAGCCAGTTGTGCCAACACTTCCTCGGCCCACGCCTTGGGCGCCATGGGAAACCCAAGCCGCGCGCGGCTGTCGAGATAACTTTTCGCCACGCTTCTGGCGAGATTGCGAATGCGACCGATATAGGCGGCACGTTCGGTGACGGAAATCGCGCCGCGCGCATCCAGCAGGTTGAAAGTGTGGGCTGCCTTGAGAACTTGTTCATAGGCAGGCAACGCGAGCTGCTGCTCCATGAGGTGCTGCGCCTGTTCTTCGTGCGCGCTAAAAGCGGTCAACAAGAACTCGACATCGCTGTGTTCAAAGTTGTAGGCCGACTGTTCGACCTCGTTCTGGTGATAGACATCACCGTAAGTGAGTCCTTCCGTCCATGTAAGATCGAACACACTTTCCACGCCCTGCAGATACATGGCCAAGCGCTCGATACCATAGGTAATTTCGCCCGTTATGGGCTTGCAGTCGATTCCACCCACCTGCTGGAAATAGGTGAACTGGGTGACTTCCATACCGTTCAACCACACTTCCCAGCCCAGCCCCCAGGCACCGAGAGTGGGGTTTTCCCAGTCGTCCTCGACGAAGCGCACATCATTCTTTTTCAGGTCGAAACCCAGGGCCTCGAGCGAGCCCAGATAGAGTTCAAGAATATCGGCCGGCGCGGGCTTCAGCACTACCTGATACTGGTAGTAATGCTGCAGGCGGTTAGGGTTTTCGCCGTAGCGGCCATCCTTGGGCCGGCGTGAAGGCTGGACATAGGCGGCCTTCCAGGGTTCGGGCCCGAGCGCGCGCAGAAAGGTCGCGGTGTGGCTGGTGCCCGCCCCGACTTCCATATCGTAGGGCTGCAGCAGGGCGCAGCCCTGTTTGGCCCAGTAGCCTTGCAGGGCCAGGATGATGTCCTGGAAACTTTGCATAGGAGGTGCGGCTGGCGAAAGGAATTATTTTAACCCACGTCTATGCCATGCCCTTCCATAACTCCATATTGCCAATGCAGCAGCACGCTACTCGACTTCGCTAACCCGCGGCCCGTTCACCGAACAAGGCGCTGCCAACCCGGACCATGGTCGCCCCCTCCGCGATGGCCCAGGTAAAATCGCCGCTCATCCCCATTGAAAGCTCGTTGAATTCAAGCAGCCCGCTACGCTCGCACAGGCTGTCGCGCAACGCACGCAGTTGGGCAAAGGCGCCGCGCGTCGCCACTTCCCCCGCGTTCAGACGGCCAATGGTCATGAGCCCGCGCAGGCTCAGTGCCGCAAAATTCGCCTCTTGTATCGTGTCGAACAATCGGACCAGATCCGCTGGCGCAATGCCATGCTTTTTGGGATCGCCGGACACGTTGACCTGGATCAGCCCATTGCAGACGACGCCGGCAGCTTGCGCCGCTTCGTTCAG
>DASQBT010000002.1:0-2632 GCA_035635075.1 Thiobacillaceae bacterium
AGGCATGCTGTCGCTGGTATTCTGGTCCCTGATCCTGGTGGTGTCGCTGAAATACGTGGTGTTCATCATGCGCGCGGACAACCGCGGTGAGGGCGGCATCATGGCGCTGATCGCCCTTACTCAGCGGGCGGTTCATCGGTATCCCAGGCTTAGATGGATCTTCCTCTCCATGGGCATATTCGGCGCCGCCCTATTTTACGGCGACGGCATCATTACCCCGGCCATCTCGGTTCTCTCCGCCATTGAGGGCCTGCAGATCGCTGCCCCCCGGCTTGCGGATTTCGTGATCCCGCTTGCCCTCGCCGTGTTGGTCGGCCTGTTTGTGATCCAGCAATGGGGAACCGCAGGCGTGGGAATATTTTTCGGCCCCATCACGATTCTGTGGTTCATCGTCCTGGGGATCATGGGCGTGGCCCAAATCGTCCAGACGCCGCATGTGCTGGTGGCCCTCAACCCCGTATATGGCCTGGCATTCTTCTCGCACAACGGGATGGCCGGTTTCCTGGCCCTCGGCTCGGTGGTGCTGGCGGTGACCGGCGCTGAAGCCTTGTATGCCGACATGGGGCACTTCGGCAAGAAGGCGATTTCCCTCGCGTGGAGCGGCCTAGTCTTGCCCGCACTGCTGCTCAATTACTTTGGCCAGGGCGCCCTGATTCTCAGCAATCCCAAGGCCCTGGAAAACCCGTTCTACCTGCTTGCGCCAAGCTGGGCCCTGTTTCCTCTCATTGTCCTGGCCACCGCTGCCACCGTGATTGCTTCGCAGGCCGTCATCTCCGGTGCGTTTTCCATAACCCGCCAGTCGATTCAGCTGGGTTACCTGCCGCGCATGAGGGTGGTTCACACCTCCACCCAGGAAATTGGCCAGATCTATATTCCCTTCATAAACGTTGCCTTGGCAATCGGCGTAGCGGTCCTTGTACTGGGGCTGAGAAACTCGTCCAATCTGGCGGCGGCCTATGGCATTGCCGTCACCGGCACCATGGCCACAACTACTTTACTGGCATCACTGGTGGCCTATGCGCTGTGGAAAAAAAGCATTTGGCTTGTGGCTCCTGCCACCCTGGTATTCCTCAGCGTCGATCTGGTGTTTTTCGCTGCCAACGTGCCCAAGATCCCCCATGGCGGCTGGTTTCCGCTGGTGATCGGGTTGGCCATGTTCACCGTGCTGTCGACCTGGAAAAAGGGCCGTGAGCTGCTGCTGGCGCGCCAAACCAGCGACGATCTGGCGCTCGAGCCCTTTCTCAAGCAACTTCTGCAGTACCCGCCTACCCGGGTGCCGGGCACCGCCGTGTTCCTCACCACCAGCCGCATGACGGTTCCCCATGCGCTGTTTCATAACCTGCTGCACAACAAGGTGCTGCACGAACGTGTGATATTTCTCACCGTGATCACCGAGGAAATCCCCAACATTCCGGACGACGAGCGCGTGGAACTCCGCGATCTGGGGCAGGGGGCCTGGCGGGTGATGGTGCGCTACGGCTTCAAGGACGAGCCGGATATACCTGGGGCGCTGCAACTGTGCGGCGCGCGCGGGCTGATGTTCCACATGATGGAGACCTCGTTCTTCCTCAACCGCGAAACCATCCTGCCCAGCAAGCTGCCGGGCATGGCCCTGTGGCGGGAACACCTGTTTTCCTGGATGTCGCGCAGCGCGGAATCGGCAATGGAATTCTTCAAGATTCCGCCCAACCGCGTGATCGAACTGGGTACACAAGTCGAGATTTAATCCGGAACCTTGATAAGCCGCGGGCCCCGCCGACCGCACCCGCCACGACAAAATGGTCAACTTGGTGAACTCCATGCTGAAATTGCACGAGCAGCTTGCCGCCGCGAAAACGGCACACGACAAGACCCTGATCCAGCGCCAGATAGACGCCACCGACCGGCTGATCGACGCGCTGGTCTATGCACTTTACGGCCTTACGCCGGATGAAATCCGCATCGTCGAGGAGAGCACGGCATGAGCGCCAACATGATACGAATCGCATTGCTTGGGCTGGTGCTGGTCGGCCTGGTCCATGCCGCCGGCATCGAATCCTTTTTTCCGCAAGGCGAGGTCAAGGGCATACGCCAGGTCTCGGTGCGCTTCACCGACGAAATGGTGCCGCTCGGCGACCCCAGGCTGCCCGAACCTTTCGCCATCGACTGCGGGGCAAAAGGCGGCGGCCGTTGGGTGGACGGCAGGAACTGGGTGTACGACTTCGAGCGCGATCTGCCGGCCGGCCTGCGCTGCGCCTTCACGCTCAAGCCGGGGATCAAAACCCTCAACGGCGCGGCGCTCAATGCCCAGTCATTCCAGTTCAGCACCGGCGGCCCCGCCATCCTCGCGTCCGATCCGGAAGAAGGCAACGAAGGCATTGATGAGAACCAGATTTTCGTGCTGGGCCTGGATGCGCCGCTCAAGCCCGAGAGCCTAAAAGACCGGGTGTGGTGCGTGGCCGATGGCATCGCCGAGAAGATCCCTGCGCGTTTGGTGGGCGCAAAGACCCGCCAGACCGTGCTGACACACAGTCGCAACTTCTTCAGCCAGTATCTGGAAGTCCTGGACCGGCAAGGCACGCGCTTGTTCAGTCTCACGCTGCCGGGCGGCACGGTTGAGGAAAAACTCATGCGCCATGCCACCCGGCCCGAC
>DASQBT010000003.1:0-2220 GCA_035635075.1 Thiobacillaceae bacterium
CCGCAACATCGGAACACACTTCGCCGATCTGGCCAGCCGCAAAATCGAATTATCCAGTTTCAGCTGGGACCAAGGATGGAACGATCGCTGTGATGCTGATATGGTGGCAGACTATGTCAAGAATATGGCGAACTTCATAAAATTTGTTCGCAAGGATCTCGGGACTCCGAATCTGCCATTTGTCATCGCGGACACAGGTCAACTGGGGGAGAAGACCCGCGGGGACATGGCTAAGCTTTGCGAGATCCAGTTGAGCTTCGGCGATCCGGCGAAGCATCGAGAATTTGCTGGAACTGTGGCCTCGGTCGGAACGCGCGGATCTGCGCGGTCTTTGGGACAGTCACCGTCGAGTTTTGATTATCACTCGAACCACAACGGCGAGAACCATTACTTGATCGGTGAGGCGATGGGCAAGGCCATGCTCGAACTGCTGAAGAGCAAGTCCGCAGGAAAAGGAGAGTTGCGATGAAGCACTTGCATTGTTTGGCCATTATTCTTGGGGGTCTTCTGTTAACCCGTGTATGCGGTGCGGAGGTTACGGATGTCATCAAAGAGATTCCTTTCGAGGATGTTACTCCTGACGGATTGCTGAAAGACCGCGCCGAGTTGGCGTTTCGCCACCTGCAGGAAAACTACTTCCAGTGGGACAGCATCTCACGCGTCAACTTCGAGCCGTTTCCTGGCGACGCGATCGGCCGAGCCATAAACGGACTCACACTGCTGTCGCGGGCGCTGCACCAACAGGCACCGGCCAACTTGCAGGAAATCATGCGCCGCGTTCCGGCAGTTGCCAACAGCGACGGCTATCTCGGGCCGAAGTTGCCGGAGTCGCGCGCCAACGAGGACGTCCTGGCCGGGCATAACGGGTATGCCTGCGGTTTGGCGGAATATGCGCTGTGGACCAAGGACCCAGCGGCTGCAGAGTCGCTCAGGCGTGTGGTGACCAACCTCTTTGTTCCCGCCCGCGGCGCCATCGCGAGCTATCGTGACACGTCGGATGCCTCAGCCAAAGTCAACTGGCATCTGTCCGGCGGCGACATCGGACAGCTATTTCTGATACTGGATGGGATGACACGCGCCTATGCTTTGGTGCCGACGCCAGAATTCAAGGCGACGATCGAGACCGCGATTGACCGGTATCGCAAGCTGGATCTTGTCGGCATCAGCGCCCAAACGCATGCCATGCTCTCGGCCACCACCGGCATCCTGCGCTGGTACGAGATGCACCACCGCCCCGAGGACCTTGCGTTCGCCGAGGCTCTCTACCGGCAGTACCGCAATCTGGCCATGACCGAAACCTACGAGAACTATAACTGGTTCAACAGACCCGAATGGACGGAAGCCTGTGCGGTCAGCGATTCGTTCATCCTGACGGTCAACCTCTGGCGGCTGACAGGGCGAGCCAACTATCTGGAAGACGCTCACTTGATCCTGTTCAATGGTTTGCTGCCCGGCCAACTGCACAACGGCGGATTCGGCACAGGGCCTTGCGTGGGTCCCGCCACGGGAGTGTGCCGCACCAAGATACACTCGGAAGCGGCTTTTTGCTGCTCCATGCGGGGCGGCGAAGCGTTGGCCCGCGCCATTCAATACAGTTACTTCCAGGACCAGGACAAGGTGATCCTGCCATTTTATTCGGATAGCATGGTGACGCTGCGTTTTGCGGAGGGGACGTGCAAGGTTCGCCAGGAGACCGGCTATCCGCACAAGGGGCAGGTGCGGCTGGAAGTCATGGCGAGTCAGGTTAACAAGGAAAAGAAATGGCGCTTCTTTGTGCCTTCGTGGGCTGTGCGAAACAGTTTTGAGATCCGCGTGAATGGCAAGAAGGCGGAGCCGCGCCTGGCCGATCCCTTTGCCGAGATCGCGGTCCCTCTTGTTGCCGGCACCGTCGTCGAGGTGGTCTTCCAACAGGAGCGCGGACCGCGCCCGGCATTGCATCCCGAGCTGGCGAAGGGGGCCTCCCGATATTTCGATGGGCCCCTACTGTTGGGTTCGGCAACAGAAAATGCCGATGAGCCGCTCACGCCGATTCTGGATCTGTTTGCGGCGGGCGGTCGCGGAGGCGAACCTTATGTATACTTCCAGAAGCAGAAGTCACAACCGGCCGTGAACGCTGGGACCGCCAGAAGAGTCCGGAATCTGGCCACCGAGGCTCAGGTTTTCCGGCGCGATATGCCCGCAGACACACTGCCGCGCGAAGTCGGCAAATTGTTTGGCGCG
>DASQBT010000004.1:0-4835 GCA_035635075.1 Thiobacillaceae bacterium
GCCACGAACAGGAGCAGGCCCAGTCCGGCTAGCAACAGCATGGCCCGGGAGAGCTTCGGTCCGGACATAACTGGGGTAACAGGCTTAGTGCCTGACACGACGTCCAACCGCACGGCCAGATTCCATGCACCGCTGTAGGGAACACACCTGTAGCCGAATATATCGCCCCACGCTACCTTGTTGCCGTTGTCCGGCCACTGAGCAGCATTGAAGTTGGCGTCAGCAAAATTGACTTGGCTCCCCGCCCTGCTGAAGTTGTTCAATGGACCGGCGTCCGCAGAATCTGCGGCCCAGATGCAGGAGATTGAGCGTTGTGCCGCAGCGGTACTCGCGATGTCCTTGGGGCCTAGAGCCGCTCGCCAGTTCATATCAACTTGAAACCACGGGCTGTTGACTTCGCTACCGCCAGTCCCTGGGCCCGCAAGAGCGGGCGTCGGGCCATAGGCCCAAGTGGGGCCGCCCAGCAGCAGCGCTGCAGACATCCCTACCAGTGACAACAGTTGCTTAATCATCCGCGTTCTCTCCGGGCAGGAGATTCAATGCGTCCCTGCTTATTCTTGAATGCGCAAGTTTTGTTCCAGGCAGGCCATATAATGTCTGTCGATGAATAGACGCCGAATCATGCCCTCCTGCGTCATTTCCGCGGTTGCAGGGGGGCTTGCCCGTGGCGTCGAATGTCAAAATCCCAACATAGGCGCCTAACCTTATCCACTTAAATGGCGGGAAATTTCGTATTCCTCCTTGAGCGCGCGGTTCAGGACAATGTCGCCCTCGCCCTGCAGGAAGACCTGGGCACCGGCGACGTGACCGCAATGCTGGTTCCCGCCAGACAACGCGCGCACGCCCGGGTCATTTCGCGCGAGCGCGCCGTCATATGCGGACAGCCGTGGTTCGAAGCCGTGTTCAAAACCTTCGACCCAAAATCCCGCATTCGCTGGCGGGTCGCCGAGGGTGATGAAGTCGCAGCGGACGTCGAAGTTTGCGAATTGGACGGCAATGCTCGGGCCCTCCTTTCCGGGGAGCGCACTGCGCTGAACTTTCTGCAAACCCTGTCGGGCACGGCCACCCTCACCCGGTGCTACGCGGAAGCCGTCGCCGGAACAGGTGCCGAAGTGATGGATACGCGCAAGACCCTTCCCGGCTTGCGTTTGGCACAAAAATACGCAGTGCAGATCGGGGGTGGAAAGAACCAGCGCGTCGGGTTGTACGACGGCATTCTCATCAAGGAGAACCACATAGCCGCCACGGGTAGCATTGCGAAAGCCCTGCAGGGGGCACAGGCGTTGCACCTCAGTCTTCCGATTCAGATTGAGGTGGAAAGCCTGGACGAATTGCTCGAAGCGCTCGATGCCGGCGCGACCCTGATTCTTCTCGACAACTTCAATCTGGATGAACTGCGTTCCGCGGTTCGGCTGAGCGCCGGCCGCGCCATCCTTGAGGCATCAGGAAACGTCAGCCTGGAAACGATACGCTCGATTGCCGAAACAGGCGTACAGCGCATTTCCGTGGGCAGCCTGACCAAATCCGTTCGGGCGATCGACTTGTCGATGCGTTTCGAGGGCGCATAGCGAGCGGGCAAGAACGGAGGCACAGGGGATCGGGGCGCGTCGCCTGGATGCAGCACTCATCGCCTTTGCATATGAACTACACTGGACGAAACGGGTCTGATCACGGCGCTCACGTCGCCGGCTCTAAGGTCCACCAAATGCCGGGTGGACCATCGCCGTTTATGGGCAAACAGGCCGCGCAGGCGCCATCCCGGAGGATTTCCTGGTGGTTTCGCGGAGGGATCCAGGCATTGACCTCCGCGTGACCTTCCGGTTTCACCACCACTCTTGCTGTCAGGAGATAGTCATGAAGAAGCACACACCCCTGTCATTAATCAGCTTGGCGCTGCTGAGCATCGCCACACTGAGCCTTGCTGCAGAGCAGGATACTTACAAGCACGAGAACAACAAGACCACGGCGAAGGAGGTCCGCCATGACGTGGCGGATGCCGCCGAGACGATCAAAAACTACACCGCCGACAAGCGAGACGAAGCCGCAAAAAAGGCGAAGGCGGCGCTGGACGCGCTGGATGTGCGCATCAGCGCACTGGAGGCTCGGATCGACAAGAACTGGGAGAAGATGGATAAGGCTGCGCGCACACAGGCGCGTAGCACCCTGGACGCCCTGCAGAAGCAACGCGTCGAGGTTGCGGAATGGTATGGGGGCCTGAAAAACAGCACCGCCGAAGCCTGGGAACGTACGAAAAAAGGCTTCTCTGAGGCATACAGGTCGCTACGAAATAACTGGGAGAAAGCCGAGCGGAAGTACAGGGATGACGAGAGGAAGTGAGGTCCACGATTCGCCGGTATATTCTGCACCAGACGAAACTCGCACACCGTTGAAGAGGCTGACCTGCAGCGATCCTCTTTTTTGGAGGAATTGGCTGCGCCGCAGGGCCAAGCTGGAATGGTCACGGGTGGATTTGAAGAACAATTCGATCCACCTAGCTGGTGCCAATAATTAAGAATGGTAAGCGGCGTAGCGTCCCGCTTAAGCAAAAGGCTTGGCAGGCTTTACTCAACCGCGCCCGCTTTCGTGCCGAACACTTGCCCGGATTCGCCTTGGGTGTTCGCGTACAACGACGGGCAACGAGTACAGACCGTGAAGCGCTCGTTTGCCATGGCATGCAAGAAGGTGGGATCGTGAATTTCAGTGGCTAATCAGCGCCGGACAGCCTTTGCAATCAGTGCTGGATTTGCTCGGTCATTCGACAGCGAAGATGACAGAGCGATCCGCGCATCTCTCGCCCGGGAACATACGATCTGCCGTAAGCGTGCTGGGCGGCGTGCCACGATTTGGTCACGCTGAAAAGTAAAAAAAGGCCTCAGCAATTGATCGCTAAGGCACTGTATTTCTTGGTGGGCAGTACTGGGATCGAACCAGTGACCCCCGCCGTGTGAAGGCGATGCTCTACCGCTGAGCTAACTGCCCAAGAAGGCGCGCATTAAACCATAATCGGCCGTGTCCGGTCAAACGAGCCGGCCGGTTTGGCGTAAAATTGGCCGCTTTCATTGCCTGCCATTTCCATGATCCGCACCCGATTCGCCCCCAGTCCGACCGGTTATCTGCACATAGGCGGGGCCCGCACCGCCCTCTTCTCTTGGGCCTATGCCCGCGCCCACGGCGGCCAGTTCGTCCTGCGCGTTGAGGACACGGACCGCGAGCGCTCCACTGAAGTTTCGGTGCAGGCGATCCTGGACGGCATGCAGTGGCTGGGGCTTGAGTACGACGAGGGGCCGTTTTTCCAGATGGACCGCTTGGCGCGCTACAAGGAGATGGCCGAGAAATTGATCGCGGAGGGCAAGGCCTATTCCTGCTACGCCAGCAAGGCAGACTTGGACGCCATGCGCGACGCGCAGAAAGCCCGCGGCGAGAAACCCCGCTACGATGGCCGCTGGCGGCCCGAGCCGGGCAAACAGCTGCCGGCTCCGCCGGACGGCGTCCAGCCGGTGATCCGCTTCAGAAATCCGACCGAGGGCGAAGTCAGCTTCATGGACATGATCAAGGGCCCGATCACCGTATCGAATTCGGAGCTGGATGATCTAGTCATCCTGCGGGCTGATGGCATCCCGACCTACAACTTCGGGGTCGTGATCGACGATTGGGACATGAAGATTACCCACGTCATACGCGGCGACGACCACGTCAACAACACCCCGCGGCAGATCAACCTGCTGCGGGCACTGGGCGCTCCCCTGCCCCACTACGCGCACGTGCCGATGATTCTGGGCTCGGATGGCGAACGGCTGTCCAAGCGCCACGGCGCGGTTTCGGTCATGCAATATCACGACGAGGGATATCTGCCCGAAGCCCTGCTCAATTACCTGGCGCGCCTGGGCTGGTCACACGGGGATGAGGAACTGTTTTCCGTCGATCAGTTCAAGTCCTGGTTCGACCTGGAACACGTCAGCCGCTCACCGGCCAAGTTCAACCCCGAAAAACTCGGCTGGCTCAACCAGCAGTATCTCAAACTCGCCGACAACCGGCGGCTCGCAGGCTTGGTGACCCCTTTCCTGCTGCGTAACGGCTGTGACCTGAGTAGCGGACCGGAATTGAGCCGCGTGGTCAGTCTGGTCAAGGAGCGGGCCGCCACGGTAGCCGAGTTGGCAGATGCTGCGACGCTGTTCTACCGCTACATCAGGCCTACGCGTGAGCGGCTCGCCCCCCATCTGATCCCCGCAGCCATCCCGGCGCTGAATGCGCTGAGCCGGCACCTGGCTGTGGTGGAATGGAATCGGGCGAGCCTCAGCGCAGTGATCAAGGCCGTGGTCGCCGAATCGGGGCTGAAAATGCCCAATCTGGCCATGCCGCTGCGGGTACTCGTGACCGGAGAGCCGCAAACCCCCGCCATCGATGCCACGCTGGAACTGCTGGGCCGTGAACGGGTGATCCAGCGGCTGAAAACCGCCATGCAGGACCTCGGCCTTTGAGTCGCTGCGATACGGCGCAATTCAATTACTTCGGGTATAATCCGCGGCGTCGCTGGTGTAGCTCAGCTGGTAGAGCAACTGATTCGTAATCAGTAGGTCGCACGTTCGACTCGTGTCACCAGCACCAGTAAATTCAAATAGTTAAGTGATGTCTGTACTTCCTAAAAACAATCTGGGGTTACACTGGGGTTACGTTTCTTGTTGGTTGTTCAGCTTCCGCAGATGTAAGTGAAGCCCTGAAGCCCCAAATCCAGTTCTCCTTTGAAGTGATCCAGCGTTCCCCCAAAAAGGTCTTGACTGGCCGACACTCGTCGTCCCTGCAACCATTGAGCCTGATACGGATATGAGTATGAGCTC
>DASQBT010000005.1:0-2540 GCA_035635075.1 Thiobacillaceae bacterium
TGCGGCCCAACTGTGCCCTAATAACTCTAATATCATCTGGCGAAACATAGACGGGGCAAACAGATTACATTTTTGTAATGTTCGGCGGATGCTTCTGATGGTAGTTCGCTCTTCATCGGGACGCTCGTCAATTCGCGCGTCAGATGGTCTTGCGTCGTTGCAATTTTCTGGCTACCTGATCCAAGCAAGCGAATGACTATGTGTCGTATTCACTATGCGGTTATACCTCAGCTGGATTATTCTTACACGCGCAACCAACTCGGAAAGGAACCTGAACATGAAACGCTTCTTGCTTGCAGCCGCGCTGGCCGCGGCGACCCTCCCGGCGTTCGCCGCCGATGTCGGCGTGTCTATCAATGTCGGCCAGCCCGGCTTCTACGGCCGCATCGACATCGGCGACGTTCCCCGGCCGGTGCTTATCAACCCGCGGCCGGTGATCGTCCAGCCGGTGCCGGTGGGCGTTGTGCGCCAGCCCCTTTACCTGCACGTTCCGCCTGGCCACGCCAAGCACTGGCGCAAACACTGCCATGAGTACAACGCCTGTGGCGAACCGGTGTATTTCGTCGACGACGGCTGGTACAACAACGTCTATGTTCCGCACTATCGCGAGCGCCACGGTGACCGCGATGGGCGTCGTGGTGACAGACACGACTGGGATGAACAACACGGAAAAGGCCACGACAAGGGCGGCAAGGAGCACGGCAGGGGCCGCGACAGGAACTGAATCGGCAGCCCTTGGGCCCTGGGCCCCGGCTGACCGGAATCGTCATTGAGGCGACTTGCGCTTTCTACCTGCGGCCAGCGGCGCGGGAAATTCCGCCTAGCGATCAAGCAGTAGACAGCGCAATTCGCTTGTACAGGGCGGCGATGATGTCGGTGTGAGTCACCATTCCCACCACCCGGCGTTTGTCATTCAGCACGGGGATGTGATGCAGGCCCTGTTCCGACATGTGATGCACGAGCTCGGAGATAGGGGTGTCGGTACGGACCGCATAGACCTCGGAGCTCATGATCTGACCCGCCACTTCCGCTTTCTCTGAATTCATTCCGGGCGTGCGCCGGAGCAGATATTGCAGGCGAACTGCCAGCCCGGCCGCGCTGGTGGCATCCATCTGGCGCAGGTAATCGGCCACGGTAAGGATGCCGAGCAGCCGCCCGAACATGTCAACCACCGGCAGGGCCTTAATCTTGTGGGCACGCAGCCGGGACCATGCCTCCTCCAACTCGGTGCCGAACTGCACGGTCACCACGTCGCGCGACATGATGTCGCCGCAGGACAGTCCGATATGGCGGTCGAAGGCATGGTCCACGGCGAGGTTGTAGAGTTGCACCAGTTCGTCTTCCTGAACATCGACGAAGGTATCCAGGGCTTGCACGGCGCTTTCCAGGTCGGCGTGGTCCAGGCCGATGCGCGCGAGTGGGGGCGCATCCTTGGTCTGATGGAGGCCGGCAATGTGGTACTGCTGGCTGAAAGGATAGCGGCGGCCGAGCAGCAGGTTGTTAACCAGGAGGGCGGCGAACAGCATCACCGCCACATTCAGCATCACCAGCCCCAAGGTGACGCCCATGCGGGCCATCGTATAAGGCCCATCCAGGACGATGAACAACGCAACCGCGCCACCGGGCGGGTGTATGCAGTTCAACCGCGCCGCCAGCCAGATGCTCGCGGCCACTGCCACGGCTGCGGCGAGTTGCGGGATGGGAATGAATGTTGCGCTGGCGAGCCCCATGACGGCGGCCACCAGATAGCTTCCGATAACGGGCCAGGGCTGCGCCAGGGGGCTATGCGACAAGGCGTACAGGATGACCGCGCTCGCGCCTACCGGGGCAATCAGCCAGTGGGAACCCACTGGCATGGCATGGAGCATCAGACCGCAGATCCCCATGCCCGCCAATGCGCCGATCATCGAGCGCCAACGTTCGGCGCGCGACAGCGGCGGGGTCTCGGCAAGCAAGAACCGGCGTGCGAAAGACTTCAGCACGTCAACCACACTAATATTGATAGAACGAGCGAAATCTCTGGCATTCATGGCGTGGGCTGCATCAGGAAATGGGGAATGGCAGCCGGCCTGGCGGGCACAGGCAGGCAACGGCGCCAAGAGCATGGCGCCACTTTATTCTCATCATCCGGTCGGATATAAGGGTGCAGATATGGGCCAGCCGGCCCGTTTCGATCTCATCTCGGATGAAACGACCAAGCGGCCCCCGGCAAGTTTCCCGGAAGTATGGCCAGGCCGCGTTCCCCGCCGGCCGTGCCCATTTATCTTATGTGTTTCTTAGCCCGTACTCCAGGCCCGCGGACGCTTCATGCCGGCGATCTTGCAGGCCTGCTTGACGTAGCCATAGGGAAACAACCTAAACAGCTCGTTGCGTGCCGCGCTTCCCGACTTTTCGGCCAGATGCTTGATCACAAAACGCGCATCCGGCGCCACCTGATGTTCCTCGTAGTAACTGCGCATGAAATGGATGACATCCCAGTGCTCGGGCGTGAGTTTGATATTCTCGATCCGGGCAAAGTGCTCGGCGAGAGCTTCATTCCA
>DASQBT010000006.1:0-6076 GCA_035635075.1 Thiobacillaceae bacterium
GGCATCGCACAACGCTTCGGTGCGGACCATGCCGTGACTGGTATCCTGCTTTTCCGCGACGCTGGCCTCACTCAGGGGCTTGAAGAAGCTGGGCCAACCGGTTCCGGAATCGAATTTGGCGGCGGATTCAAACAGAGGCGCTCCGCAGCAGGCGCAGCGGTAGGTTCCCTCTTCATGGTGGTTCCAGTATTGCCCCGTGAAGGCCATTTCCGTTCCCTTCTCGCGGCAAATTTTGTACTGCTCGGGGGTCAGGCTCGCACGCCATTCCGCCTCGGTCTTCTCGGCCTTTTCGCTCATGCTAAGTGTCTCCTGACGCAGCAAACCGAGCCTGTCTCGGCTTCCCTAGTGTAGCCGAAGCGCGTATAAATAAGGCCCTGTTTCTAGGTCGGCATCGCTCGATATTCCTGTCAGGAAATTATTGAGGTTGACACTGGGGTAGGGGATGTTTATATTTTATTTATGAATTAGACTGTGTCTAAACTCATCCACTATCAGGGGCGTTCTTCCTATCGGAGGACCGGGAAGGCCGCCTAGTTCGGGTCCTTCATCAAATCTCAAGGAGAAACAAATGGCAGCACTCAAAGGCTCCCAAACCGAAGGTAATTTGAAAGCCGCATTCGCCGGCGAATCGCAGGCGAACCGTCGCTATCTCTACTTCGCAGCCAAGGCGGATGTGGAGGGCTACAACGACGTGGCCGCGGTGTTCCGTTCCACTGCCGAAGGCGAAACCGGCCATGCCCACGGCCACCTGGAATATCTGGAAGCCTGCGGCGATCCGGCCACCGGCATGAGCTTCGGCCCCACCCCCGACAACCTGAAGACCGCAATTGCCGGCGAGACCCACGAGTACACCGACATGTACCCTGGCATGGCCAAGACCGCACGCAACGAAGGTTTCGACGAAATCGCGGACTGGTTCGAAACCCTGGCCAAGGCTGAGCGTTCCCACGCCAACAAATTCCAGAAAACCCTGGACACCCTGGGCGGCTAAAGCGCGAAACGTGCGTGTATCAGCCTGTCTGCAGGCTGATATGCAGACGAGTTGCAAACCACCAGAAGAAGACACCATGACCGTACGCGAGGGCAATCTGGAAGCACCCACCCGGCATCCGCTGGACTGGAAGAATCCGGAATTCTGGAACGAGGCCGCGCTGGAAAAGGAGCTTGGGCGTATCTTCGAGATCTGCCACGGCTGCCGCCGGTGTGTTTCGCTGTGCACTTCATTTCCCACCCTGTTTGATATGGTGGACGAATCGGAAACGATGGACGTCGAGGGGGTGAAGGAGTCCGATTACTGGAAAGTAGTGGACCAGTGCTACCTGTGCGACCTGTGCTACATGACCAAGTGTCCCTATGTGCCGCCGCACCCTTGGAATCTGGATTTTCCGCATACCATGCTGCGCGCCAAGGCGGTGAAGTTCAAGAAGGGCGAGGTCAGGTTGCGCGACAAGCTCTTGTCAGCCACGGACGCGATCGGCAAGCTGGCGACCATCCCGGTGGTGGTAAAGGCAGTGAACGCTTCGCTCAAGAGCAAGCCGGTGCGCAAGGCGATAGATAGCGTGCTGGGCATACACCAGGATCGCATCCTGCCGGAATACGACAGCGCCAAGTTTCGCGCCACGGCAGATCCGGACAGCAGCTTCGCGGTCAAGGACGGGCAACGCACGCCGGGCAAGGTCGCCATTTACGCGACCTGCTACGTCAACTACAACGAGCCGGGCATCGGCCATGATCTGCTGGCAATACTGAAACACAATGAAGTCTCCGCTGTGCTGGTCGACAAGGAAGCCTGCTGCGGTATGCCCAAGCTCGAGTTGGGCGACCTGCACCGCGTCGAGCAATTGAAGAATATCAACATGCCGCACCTCGCCCGATTGGCACACGATGGCTACGCGATCCTCACCGCAGTGCCGTCGTGCACACTGATGTACAAGCAGGAGCTGCCGCTGATGTTTCCGGACGACGCCGATGTGCAGACCGTGAAGGATGCCATGTGGGATCCTTTCGAGTACCTCATGGCGCGGCATGCCGATGGCTTGTTGAAAACCGATTTCACCGGCAGTTTGGGCAAAGTTTCGTATCACGCGCCCTGTCATCAGCGGGTGCAGAACATCGGCGCCAAGACTCGAGACGCGCTCAAGCTGGCGGGCGCCGAGCTGAATGCCGTCGAACGTTGTTCAGGGCACGACGGAACCTGGGGCGTGAAGCGGGAGTTTTTTGCCAACTCGATGAAGATAGGCCGCCCGGTCGCCAAGCTGATGGGCCAGAAGGAGCCCGCTTATATCAGCTCCGATTGCGCCATTGCCGCCAGGCAAATCTTGCAGGGCATGGGCGAAACGAGCGCAAGGAAAGCGCATCCTCTGACTTTGATGCGCATTGCCTACGGACTCTAAGGGGGAAACATGGCACACGAGGGCTACCACGAAGCGCTCGACAAACTGTCACCGGCAACCATGGACATGCATCGCGCGATTGTTTCGCTGATGGAGGAGCTGGAGGCAGTTGACTGGTACAACCAGCGCGTCGACGCCTGCGACGATGCGGAACTGAAAGCGATACTGGCCCACAACCGCGATGAGGAAAAGGAACACGCGGCGATGGTGCTGGAATGGATGCGCCGCCACGACCCGCGCTTGGACCACGAACTGAGAGACAACTTGTTCAAAAATGGCCCCATCACCGGCCAGCACCATGATTGAGCAGAAAGGAACCGCATGACACGCATTAGCCGTGATTCTCTCATGACGCTGGAAGCCTACGCCAAGGCCCGCCCGGAATTTCGCAGCAAGGTGATGGCGCACAAGAAAAGCCGCATCGTTGCGCTGGGCGACCACATCACCCTGATCTTTGAGGACGAACTCACAGTCCGTTACCAGATACAAGAAATGCTGCGCGTGGAAAAATCCTTTGAGGAGGCCGGCATCATGGATGAGCTGGAGGCGTATGGCCCGCTGGTACCCGATGGCAGCAACTGGAAGGCCACCATGATGATCGAGTATCCGGATCCGGTGCAGCGCGCGGAGAAGCTGAGGCAGCTCAAGGGCATCGAGAAAATGGTTTACATACAGGTGCAGGATTGCGATCGGGTGCATGCCACCGCCGACGAAGACCTGGAGCGAGAGAACGAGGAGAAAACCTCGGCGGTGCATTTTTTGCGTTTTGAGCTAAGCTCCGAAATGGCCCAGAGCGTCAAGCGTGGGGCCGCGATTTCCGTGGGGGTGGAACACCCGGCCTATACGGCACATACGGGCGCCCTGCCGAGTTCGATTCGGGATTCACTGGCCGCCGATATCGCCTGAATTCCTTATCGTCAGCTTCGGGGAATAGACAAGATAAAGAAATCTGTATTCATTCAGTACCCCGGGGAATGGACGGTTGCCTTCCTCTTGTGTTTTGCGAAAGGGTTGCAGGATGCTGGACGGAGTACTTATCAGACAAGTTCACAATAAGTTGGGGGCATCAGGCTTGCCGCTCGCCCTGACCCTGTGGAACGGGCAGGAGCTTGCCTCGGCCGCCCCGGCCAAGGTTCGGCTGGTCCTGCATTCTCGCCGCGCTCTGAAGGTGCTGGCGCGGCCCACGCTGGGTGATCTGGCGCGCGCCTATGTTGAGGGCGAACTGGGCATCGAGGGCGAGGCGCAGGATATTCTCAGGCTGGGCGAAAACCTGTGCCGGGACGTCAGTTGTGCCGGCGAACGCGGCAGCGAGGCGTGGAAGTGGTGGCGCCATACCCGCGCCCGCGATCGCAAGAACATTCAGTATCACTACGACGTGTCCAATGATTTCTATGCGCTCTGGCTCGACCGGAACCGGGTCTATTCCTGCGCCTATTTCAAGACGCCGGATCTGAGCCTAGATGCAGCCCAGGAGGCCAAGCTTGATCATATTTGCCGCAAGCTTGACCTGCGGCCCGGCGAGCGGTTTCTCGATATCGGCTGCGGCTGGGGCGGGCTGATTCTCTGGGCGGCCGAGCACTATGGCGTACAAGCCTTGGGCATCACCCTGTCGGACAACCAGCGCGACTACGTCAACGAACAGATCGCCGCCCGCGGCCTGACGGACCGGGTGGAGGTGCGGCTCATGGATTACCGCGATGTTGAGAACGAAGGCCAGTACGACAAGGTCGCCAGCGTGGGCATGTTCGAACATGTGGGTCGCCGCAACCTGAGCGGGTATTTCAGCAAGATTTTTCGCTTGCTCAAGCCGGGCGGCCTTGTGATGAATCACGGCATTACCTCTCAGTTTCCTTATACCAAGGGTCTGGGCAATGGCATTTCGGAGTTTGTCGAGGATTATGTGTTTCCCGGCGGCGAGCTGGTCCACGTCTCGGAAGTGATGGATTCGGCGGCCCGGGCCGGACTGGAATGCCTGGACGGGGAAAACCTTCGGCCCCATTACGGCCGCACCCTGTGGCACTGGGTAACTCGTCTGGAAGGTAGCGCCGATGAAGCCAGGCGCATGATCGGCGAGCGCAGGTACCGGATCTGGAGAATTTATATGGCCGGCTCCGCCCATGCCTTCGACCGGGGCTGGCTGGAGCTTTGGCAGGTCTTGGCGGGCAAGCCTGCCGCTGGCGGCATACAGCCAGCCTATTCGTTCAACCGCGAATATATCTACCGACAAAGACACCAAGCTGCCCTGACTTGAAACCGGCTCCTGGCGCCGACTCGATATTCTCCGTGGTCCTGGTTAGCGAAGGTCGCCGCGCGACGCTGTCTGCGTGGGTGTTCGCTTTGCTGGCTGCACTGCTGCTGATCGTGGTATTTGTGCCGGGGGCCTGGCCTGCGTCACAGGCAGCGGCCATGCGTCAGCTGTTGTGGCCGCTGCTGCTGCTGTTTGGCGGGATGGTGCTGTACGAATTGCGGCTGCGCTTCCGCATCCGGCGGTTGGCGGGGATCAGACGGCTGCCGGGCTGGGTCTTTCGCTATGCCAATGCGCTGATGGAAATCAGCGTACCGAGCGTGATCATCGCCATGATGGCAGAGGCCATCACCCCGTTGCAGTCCCTGGCTTCGCCCGCCCCCTTCCTTTACCCCCTGATGATATCCATGACCGTGCTCTACCTGGACAAATGGGTCTGCCTGTTTGGCGGGGCGGTCGCGGCCTTGCAATTTGGGCTTCTGGTCGTGTTCTATTTGTCCGGCGCGGCCGATGGAAGCGGCATCGATCTGCTTTCCGACCCGCATGCCTACGTTGTCAAGGGTGCGCTGCTATTCATGTCTGGGCTGGTCGCTGCCTTTCTCACCGAGGAGCTCAAGCGGCAGATGCGGGTTACAGTCCACAATGCGGAGCAGCGCGACCATGCGATCAGCGTGTTTGGCCAGCATGTATCGCCGGAGATTGCCGAGAAGCTCCTCAGGCAGCACATTGAAATCAGCGGCGAGGAGCGGGATGCCTGTGTCATGTTCCTGGACATCCGTGATTTCAGCAGGTTTGCCGCCGACCGGATGCCGGCAGAAGTCATGGACTATTTGAACCGTTTGTTCGGGGAGTTCATTGATCTGGTGAACGAGCACAGCGGAATCGTCAACAAGTTTCTGGGTGATGGCTTCATGGCGGTATTCGGCGCGCCCATGGACGATGAAGACAGATGCCAGCATGCCGTCGATGCGGCCATGGATATCTTGCAGCGCCTGGGCGCGCTCAACCGGAGCAAGGCGATTCCGCCCACCCGCATCGGCATTGGTCTGCATGCAGGCCGGCTGATGACGGGCAATGTCGGCACCAGCCAGCGCAAGGAATACACCCTGGTCGGCGAGACGGTCAATCTCGCCTCCCGCATTGAAATGGCCACCAAGGAATACGACGCTGCCATCCTGGTGTCGCGGGAAGTGTGGGACTGCCTCCTGCACAAGCCGGCCGCCGCGGAAGACCTGGGTCTCGTGGAACTCCGTGGTCAGTCCCGCCCGATGCAGTTGTACAAGCTGGCGCCGATGGGCAAGGCCTCAGGCCAGTAAGGCCGGCGCCTGCTGGGCCAGTTTGCCGCGTTCGGCCGCTCGATTGCCGGACAGCGCGAAGCCCTGCAATGTTCCCGCTGAGTCCTGATGCAGGGCGCAGATTCCGCCCGTGCCGCATTCCA
>DASQBT010000007.1:0-16603 GCA_035635075.1 Thiobacillaceae bacterium
ATAGGCAATGGCAGCGGCGGTAGGCTCATTGAGCAGGCGCAGCACATTGAGTCCCGCCAGCTTGGCCGCATCCTTGGTCGCCTGGCGCTGGGCGTCGTCGAAATAGGCCGGAACGGTAATGACCGCCCCGACCAGTTCGCCGCCCAGGGACCGCTCGGCCCGATCCCGCAATACCTTGAGGATCTCGGCGGAAACTTCCACCGGGCTCTTGTTGCCCACGGCGGTGTGCAGCTGCACCATGCCAGGCGCATCGACAAATTGGTAGGGGTAGCGGCCGGGATCGCCCAGATCCTTGAGCCCCCGGCCCATGAAACGCTTGACCGAAACAATGGTGTTGTGCGGATCCTTGTTCTGTGCGGCCTGCGCAGCATGGCCGACCACGGTCGATCCATCCGGCAGGTAACGCACCACGGACGGCAGCAGCGGGTGGCCCTGCTCATCACTGAGCACCACCGCCATGCCGGAGCGCACCGAGGCCACCAGTGAATTGGTCGTGCCCAGGTCTATGCCCACCGCCAGACGATGCTGGTGGGGCGCGGCACTCATGCCGGGTTCAGCGATTTGCAACAAGGCCATCGGTCAGTTGGTTCTATTCAGTACTGGGACGGAAGCCGGTCAGGCCGGTTCGAGTTCTTCCTGGGCGTCGCCGATTTCTTCTATCAGCTTGTGCAAGAACTTGAGTTTGCGCACCGAAACAGCGGCGGCATCGTAATCCCCGGCATCATCTATTTGGGAAGCCAACTCAAGTTCCACCCGCTTCGCTTCGGCGCGCATTTCTGCCATCAAGCCATCCAGGGAATTGATCTTGCGCCCCGCACGGCTTTCAGCAATGGCTTCACGCCACTCCATCTGCTGCATCAAAAACGCCGGGGGCATCGCAGTTTCGGCCAAGGCTTCAATCCCGTGCAACTGCAGCAGGTAGCGCGCCCGGCCCAAGGCAGGTTTCAAGGTTTGATAGGCTTCATTGACGCGCGTCGCCCACTGCATGGACAACCGCTTTTCCGCCTCACCGCCGTTGGCAAATCGGTCCGGGTGAACCTGATTCTGGATTTCCCGATAGGCCGCCTCCAATCTGCCTGGATCAATTCTGAATACGGGCGTGAGGCCAAACAATTCGAAATGGTTTTGCTTGAAATCCATGTTCAGGGGTCAGGGGCCAGGGATCGGGATTCAGGGGGGTTTTGTGCGGCCGCTGGCCGATACATCCAAAGGCAACGGCACAATGCCCTGACCCCTGAATCCTGAATCCTGACCCCTGCTAAACGTTAAAGCTTTCTCCGCAACCGCAGGTGTTCTTGACGTTCGGATTATTGAACTGGAAACCCTCGTTCAAGCCTTCGCGCACAAAATCGAGCTCAGTGCCATCCAGGAATGCCAGGCTCTTGGGATCGACAAACACCGCAATTCCATTGCTGTCGAAACGCACGTCCCCGCCTTCCGCCGCGTCCACAAATTCAAGCTTATAGGCCAGGCCGGAACAGCCCGTGGTACGCACCCCGAGGCGCAGACCGACCCCTTTGCCCCGCTTGGCCAGGAAGGTGGTCACATGCTTGGCGGCACGCTCGGTCAGAGTGATGGCCATGTCGTACTCCTTACGCCGCTTCGGATTTGGCGTCGCCATGCTTGGCCTTGTAGTCCGCCACAGCGGCCTTGATGGCGTCTTCGGCCAGGATGGAACAGTGGATCTTGACCGGGGGCAGGGCCAGTTCCTCGGCGATCTTGGTGTTCTTGATTTCCATCGCCTGATCAAGGGTCTTGCCTTTAACCCATTCGGTCACCAGGGAAGATGAGGCAATGGCAGAGCCGCAGCCGTAGGTCTTGAATTTGGCATCTTCAATGATGCCCGCTTCATTGACCTTGATTTGCAGCTTCATCACGTCGCCGCAGGCCGGCGCGCCGACCATGCCGGTGCCGACGCCATCTTCCTGCTGGTCAAAGGAACCGACGTTGCGGGGATGTTCGTAGTGGTCCAAGACCTTGTCGCTGTATGCCATGAATGGATTCCTCGTTGATTGGTCAATGGGCTGCCCACTGGACGGTGCTGAGATCAATGCCGGCCTTGACCATGTCCCACAAGGGAGACATGTCGCGCAGCTTGGCCACCTGTTTCTTCAGCAAGCCAATGGTGTAATCAATCTCTTCTTCGGTAGTAAAGCGCCCGATGGTGAAGCGGATGGAAGAGTGTGCCAACTCGTCGTTGCGGCCCAGCGCCTTGAGCACGTAAGACGGCTCCAGAGAGGCGGAAGTGCAGGCGGATCCGGAGGATACCGCGACGTCCTTGATCGCCATCATCAGGGATTCACCTTCCACGTACGCAAAACTGATATTCAGGTTTCCGGGGATGCGCCGCTCCAAGTCGCCGTTGATGAAGGTTTCTTCCATTTCACTCAGGCCTTTGTAGAGCTTGTCCCGCAGCGTGCGGATGCGCTCGTTCTCGGTAGCCATCTCCTCCCGCGCAATGCGGAAGGCTTCGCCCATGCCGACGATCTGGTGGGTGGCGAGCGTTCCTGAGCGCATGCCGCGCTCGTGGCCACCGCCGTGCATCTGGGCCTCGATACGGATGCGCGGCTTGCGCCGCACATACAGGGCGCCCATGCCTTTGGGGCCGTAGGTCTTGTGGGCGGAGAACGACATCAAGTCGACCTTGAGCTTTTGCAGGTCAATCACCACCTTGCCAGTGGCTTGAGCAGCGTCGACATGGAAGACAACACCTTTCTCGCGGCAGATTTCTCCCAGCGTCGCGATATCCTGGATCACCCCGATCTCATTGTTGACGAACATGATGGAGCCCAGGATGGTGTCAGGGCGGATAGCTGACTTGAATTTTTCCAGATCCAGCAGACCAGTGGATTCAGGTTGCAGATAGGTCACTTCAAAGCCTTGCCGCTCCAGTTCGCGCATGGTGTCGAGCACCGCCTTGTGTTCCGTCAGGCTGGTAATGAGATGCTTGCCCTTGCCCTTGTAGAACTGGGCAGCCCCCTTAATTGCCAAATTGTTGGATTCGGTGGCGCCGGAAGTCCACACGATCTCCTTGGGGTCGGCATTGACCAGCGCCGCAACCTGCGCACGAGCCTCTTCAACCGCCTTCTCCGCCTCCCAACCGAACGCATGACTGCGCGATGCCGGATTGCCAAAATGCTCAGTCAACCAGGGAATCATCTTTTGCGCCACGCGCGGATCGACCGGAGTGGTCGCGGCGTAATCCAGGTAAATCGGTAGCTTCATACTCGTCTGTCCGTGTTCAAGAACCTGTTTCATGCCGCGACCGCAACCTTTTCGCCGCGCATCTTTTCATTCAGCACCGCCTTGCCGCAACCCTGCTGCTTGGCTACCAGGTCCGCGAGGGTGACCGAGTTCAGGTACTCGTAAATCTTTTCATTGAGGCTCATCCACAGATCGTGGGTCATGCAACGGTGGTCGTCGTGACAATTTTCCTTGCCGCCGCACTGAGTCGCATCAATCGGCTCGTCCACGGCGCGGATGACATCCGCCACTGAAATTTCCGACAATGACTTGGCCAGGGTATAACCGCCACCCGGCCCGCGCACGCTCTCCACCAGCTTGTGGCGGCGCAGCTTGCCAAACAGCTGTTCCAGATAAGACAGGGAAATGTCCTGGCGTTCGCTGATGCCGGCCAGGGTCACCGGACCGTTGCCATGGCGCAGGGCCAAGTCGACCATCGCCGTAACCGCAAAGCGTCCTTTGGTTGTGAGCCTCATGATGATTCACCTTCAATCTAACGTTGAGCCAGATTGAACTATAAAATACCTGACAAATTCAGTCAACTATTTTGTTCAGGTATTCCGGATCGAAATCGTCCTTGTCAGTTCCGGCCCCGGAAACCCGGGCGCCAAGCTTCTCGAGCTGAACCAGAATCGCCTCCATGCGCTGGTCGACATGCGCGGCATGGTCGATCAACCCATGGATCGCTTTGACCATGGGGTCGTCCATGTCCGCGGAGATGGCATAGGCCGAAAACCCAAGCTTGGCGGCCTGTTCCTGGCGTTTCTTGCTCTGGGCATCCTCCAGGATGCGCGCCGGAATGCCGACTGCGGTCGCCCCATCCGGCACATCCTTCACCACCACGGCGTTGGAGCCGACCTTTGCGCCGGACCCGAGCGTGATCGGACCAAGGATTTTCGCGCCCGCGCCGACCACCACTCCCGACTTCAGGGTGGGATGGCGCTTGCCTTTGTTCCAGGATGTCCCGCCCAGGGTCACGCCGTGGTAGAGCGTGCAGTCGTCGCCGATTTCGGCCGTCTCGCCTATCACCACACCCATTCCGTGATCAATGAACACCCGCCGGCCGATGCTGGCACCCGGATGGATTTCGATCCCGGTCAGCCAGCGGGCGATATGGGAAATGAAGCGCGCCAGCCATTTGAACCCCATGCCCCACACCCAGTGGGCGAAGCGGTGCGACAACAGGGCGTGAAATCCCGGATAGGTGGTCACGATCTCGAACACCGACCTTGCGGCGGGGTCGCGCTCGAACACGACGGCGATTTCTTCACGGATTCTGCTAAACATAGGGAAAACCTGCTTGTCCACTAATGAGTCAACGATTGCCGGCGTGGGTTTCGCCCTTCTCATTTACTGCAACGAGAAACCCCCGCAGGATATTCAGCTCTTCCCTGGCCAAACGGGTGCGGGCAAACAAGCGCCGCAGCTTGGGCATCAGTCGCTTGGGCGAGTCCGGGTTGAGGAACCCAATTCCGATCAAGGTCTTTTCCAGTTCAACATAGAAGCGCTCCACATCCGCCAGGTCTGCTCCATCAATGTCGGGCGGCGACCAGGCCGTTTCATCAAGCGCCTGCAAGCGCAGTTCATACGCCGCCACCTGTACGGCCGCCGCCAGATTGAGCGAGCTGTATTCCGGATTGGCTGGAATCGCCATCAACAGCTGGCAACATCCCAGTTCGTCGTTCGACAGACCAAAGGTTTCGTTGCCGAATAGCAGGGCAACGTCGTGACCCCCGGCCGTCTCGTGCAGCATGCGCGGCGCCGCCTCGGCCGGAGTCAGCACTTCAGCGACGATCTCGCGCCGGCGGGTCGACGCGCCCACCGCCAGCGTCGTGCCGCTCAGGGCCTCTGCCAGTGTCGCGCACACTGTTGCGCCGTCCAGCACATCGGTCGCCCCCGAGGCCATGGCCGTGGCCTGCTCGTGCGGAAAGCTTTGCGGCGCCACCAGACAAAGCCGGCCAAGCCCCATCGTCTTGATCGCCCGCGCCGCCGCGCCGATATTTCCGGGATGGCTGGTGCGCACGAGCACTACGCGTATTCGATCCAATAGCTCAGAAGAGGCAGGCATCAGGTAAAATTCGGGCTTCGTTCTTTCACATGCGCAGTTTCCCATGCATCCCATGCTTAACACGGCCGTCAAGGCCGCTCGCAAGGCCGGGGCGATCATCAATCGCGCCGCGCTTAATCTGGATCGGCTCACCGTACGGAGCAAATCCGAACGGGACTATGTTAGCGAAGTGGACCACAGCGCAGAGCAGGCCATTATCGAAACCCTGCTGGAGGCCTATCCAAGCCATGGGATTTTAGCAGAGGAGACAGGCTCCAGGCCTGCCCAGGAAGGCCACGCTGATGAATATCAGTGGATCATCGATCCGCTGGACGGCACTACCAACTTTCTTCACGGACTGCTCCAGTATTCGGTTTCCATCGCGCTGAGGCATAAGGGCCAGATCACCCAGGCCGTGGTCTACGACCCTGCGGCCAACGAACTCTATACCGCCAGCCGCGGCCGCGGCGCCTTCCTCAATGACCGCCGCATCCGGGTTTCCAAGCGTGACAAGCTGGAGGATTGCCTCGTGGGCACCGGCTTTCCGTTCCGCGAATTCAGCCATGCCGAGGCTTATCTCAACATGTTTCGCGACGTGATGAAGCGCACCTCGGGCATTCGTCGCCCAGGCTCCGCCGCGCTCGATCTGGCCTACGTGGCTGCGGGCCGCTATGACGCGTTCTGGGAGATCGGACTCAATGTCTGGGATCTGGCCGCCGGCTCGCTGCTGGTTCAGGAAGCGGGCGGACTGGTGGGCGATTTATCCGGCAACGAGGGCTGGCTGGACACCGGCAACATCCTGGCCGCGAATCCGAAAATTTTTGGCCATATGGTGCAGACGCTCAAACCCCACCTGTCCCCCGATCTCAAAAGCTAGGCCCCGCTCAACGAGGCATACGCACAAAGCAGTCCTTCACCGGTTTCAATGATGCTGCCTTTTCCGATCGAATTCCTCCTGTTTACCTACGCCCCGCCGATGCAGCAGTTGTTCCAAACCGCAGCGCTCGATGCCGCTTCCTGGCTGGTCATTCTCGCTCTGGGATTGGGCAAGTTCCTCGCGGTGGAAACAGGAAAATCTATGCTGCGGCGGCGTTTGCATGGCCGGAGCATGTGAATGAGAAACCCATGACCCGGACTTACACGGCATTAGCGTTCACCTTGGCAGCACTGTTACCCGGCGTCGCTTGGGCGACGGGCGACGGCGTGGTCGGCGAGAACCTGCTGTGGCTCGCGATCATTCTTATGTCGGCGCGGCTGTTCGCGCCGGTTGCCGAGAAAATCGGCTTCCCCGCCGTACTCGGGGAATTGCTGCTGGGTGTGGCGCTTGGCAACCTTACGTTATTCGGCATCCAGTATTTCGACACTATCGCGAAAGACCCGATCATCGCCTTCATGGCCGAGCTGGGAGTCATCGTCCTGATGTTGCAGATCGGCCTGGAGACGCGCTTGGCTGATCTGGCGAAAGTCGGTGGACGGGCCGCCACCGTTGGCGTGGTCGGCATTGCGATCCCCTTTCTGTTGGGCGCTTTCGCGGTCGGGCCGTGGCTGTTGCCAGGCTTGGGAAAGAATACTTATCTTTTCCTCGGCGCCACTCTGGCGGCCACCTCGGTGGGCATCACCGGGCGCGTATTCCGCGACCTCGGCCAACTCGGGACACCGGAGGCGCGCACCGTCCTTGGCGCTGCGGTGATCGACGACGTGTTAGGCTTGGTCATTCTGGCGGTGGTCAGCGGACTGGTGCAGGCGGGCACGGTCAGCTTCGGCGAAGTGGGCGGCATCGTCCTCAACGCAGCCTTGTTCCTGATCGGTTCCATCGTTATCGGCCGTGCGCTCGCGCCTTTTTCCAGCCGCTGGCTGGCGCAGCTCGACAGCGGACCAAGAATGCTGTTCGCCCAAGTGCTGGCCACTGGCCTGTTCATGGCTTGGCTCGCGCACGTGGCCGGCCTGGCGCCGATCATCGGTGCCTTCGCGGCGGGACTTTTGTTCGAGCCGCTGTTCCTGAAGACCTTCAAGACGCCCAGGATTGTGCGCGAGGTCGAGGCGCTGCTGCCTGGCGATGTACCCGGCGGGGCCGATTCGCTCACCGCGCGTCTGCGTGAGGCGCTCACCCGCCACACCCGCCATCAGCACGAGCACATGTTGGAGCCGATCGGCTATTTCTTCGTGCCGGTATTCTTTGTGCTGACGGGTATGCAGGTCGATCTGTCCACGCTGACCGACCCCACCATCGTCGCCATCGCGCTCGGCGTGACCGCTGCTGCCCTGGCCGGAAAGCTGCTTGCCGGGTTTGCCGCCGGACGCGGCGTACGCGCTTGGGTGGTAGGCTGGGGCATGGTGCCGCGGGGCGAGGTGGGCCTGATCTTCGCCATGGTCGGCAAACAGCTCGGGGTGATGAGCGAAGCCATGTTTTCGGTCATCGTCATCATGGTCATCCTGACCACACTCATCGCTCCTCCGATGCTGACACTGCTGCTGCGGAAAAAACCTCGTGCTGGCGAATCGGTTGGGCGTGAGGGTTGAGCAGATGTTGTCGAGAAACGACGACAGCACGGCAACCCTGACCAAGAGCAGAAAGCCTCCCTGTCAGTTGTCCGGCAACCAGTGCGGGCAGGCGCAGGGCGGCTACGATCGAGGCGTGCTGGCCTTCGCCGTCGGCTACGGGGGCTCGATAACCTGGTTCGGCTCGTCCGCCGGCGTCGCCATCTCCAACGAATTCGAACAGGCAAAAGACTCCGTCCGCTGGCTCAAGGAAGGCTGGCATGTCGCGGCCGCCTACGTGCTGGGCATGGGGATATTCTACCTGGCACTGGGATGGGAGCCGGACCCACCGCTTGCCCGGTGATTGGAGCTGCGAGGTCCGTAGCTCTGCAGCTCGTTCAGACGTACCCGGATTATTCGGTAACGAGCAAGTCCAGCCTGCGCGCCAGCCACTTGGTCGTCGGCGCCTGGATCAGGATGGTCATCAGGATGGCGATGAAGGTAACCGAGGCAATGATCTGGGCGCCCGGCGCCTTCACGCCGACCAGCAAGCCCGCCAAGGCGCCGGGGATCACGCCGGTTTCGCGCGTCCAGCACATGAACAGCAGTTCCTTCACGCTCCAGCGTGCGCGGCGGTCAGGGCCCGCGCATAGGAACACCGTTACTGGCCGGGCCACCAGCATAAAGACGGCGACGACCGCCACCCCGCCGGCCAAGTACTGGTTCATCAGGCCGAAGTCCACCTGCGTGCCGAGCAGGATAAAGATGAACATGCGCATGATGAGCGCGGTGGTCGCGACAAAGTCGTCCATCTTCTCGGCTTCCTGCTCTTCCATGGCGAAACCGAAACTCTCCTTGTTGCCGAGCATGATGCCGAATACGAACACCGCCATGAAGCCGCTCGCGTGCAGGCCGCCGGCCCCCAGATAAGCGGCAATCACCGCCATCAGGGTTACCAGCGGCGCATACTCGGCCAGAAAGCTGTACTTCTGGTGGGCGATGAGCACGGCCGCGAGATAGCCCAGCACACCGCCCGCGAGTATGCCCAGGCCGGACTGCCAGGCCAGGTCGCGCAGTGCATAAGGCACCGAGAACTCGCCCTGCCCCATGGCCACGCCCAACACGGCGAAGGTGGCGATGGCACCCATGGCATCGTTGAAGGCGGATTCGCTCATCACCGTTTGTGCCACCCGATCCTTGATGCGAACCTGCCTGAAAACCGGCACCAGGGTGGCCGGGTCGGTGGACGCGATGGTCGCGCCCAGGAGCAGGGCCACGATGGAAGGAATGCCCAGAAAATAGTGGGCCGCCAGGCCAGTGATGGCGGCGGTGATGAGCACGCCGACGGTGGCGATCACCACGATGGTGATCCACACGTCCTTGAGCACATTGAGCCTGAGCGAAGCTCCGCCATCGAACAGAATGTAGCAGGAGCCGAAGATCAGGATCATCTGGTTGATGGCAGAGTCCGCCGGGATGTCGACCCAGTCCAGCATCGCCGGACCCAGCAGCATGCCGATGACCAGGAACACCGCCACGTCGGGCACCCTGGCCCAGCGCGCAATCAGGCTGGAGAGGCTACCGATCCCCAGGATAATGCCGAAGACCAGCAGGGTATGCTTGGCAAGTTCGAGCGAGGTCGATGATTCCATGGCGGCCTATTCGTTTTTTGCGAGCGCGGGTGCGCAATCTTATGCCAGATCTGGCATCTGGCGCAGACCGCCCTTCCTCGGATTTCACCAGCCCGCTTACTCGCTTGCCCCCGCCGCAACGCCGGTCGCCGAACGAGCGTTGCGTGCCAGCCGGTTTTTGAAGGCCTCCAGATAGAGGTAGATCACCGGTGTGATGTAGAGGGTCAGCGCCTGCGACACGAGGAGTCCGCCCACCACCGCGAGGCCAAGGGGGCGGCGGCCTTCCGATCCGGCTCCCACGCCCAGGGCGATCGGGAGCGTGCCCATGAGCGCCGCCATGGTGGTCATCATGATCGGCCGGAACCGAGTCAAGCAGGCTTGGTATATGGCGTCCAGCGGCGCCTTGCCGGCGGTGCGCTGAGCGTTTATGGCGAAGTCGATCATCATGATGGCGTTTTTCTTGACGATGCCGATCAGCATGATCAGGCCGACGAAACCGTACATGTTGAGATCGAGGTGAAACAGGAGCAGGGTAAGCAAGGCCCCCAGTCCGGCAGTGGGCAGGCCGGACAGGATGGTGAGCGGATGGATGTAGCTTTCGTAGAGGATGCCCAGCACCAGGTAGATGACAAAGATGGCGCCGACGATGAGAAATCCCATGCCGGTGAGGGAGGACTGGAAAGCCTGGGCCGCTCCCTGGAAGCTGCCGGTGAGGCTGGTCGGGGCCTGCATCTGCCGCATCGCATTGTTCACTTCCGTGATGGCGTCGCCTAGTGCGAGACCTGGCGCCAGATTGAAGGAAACCGTCACCGATGGAAGCTGCCCCAGGTGGGTGATGGATAACGGGCCGATGTCGCGCTTGAGGCTGGCGACAGTATCCAGGGGCACCAGGCTGCCGGCCGAAGAACGAACATAGAGCATGGACAAGGCGTTGGCATCCTGCTGGAACTCGGGAGCAAGTTCCATGATGACCTGATATTCGTTGGTAGGCGTGTAGATGGTCGAAACCTGGCGGGTGCCGTAGGCATTGTAAAGCGCAGTTTCGATCTGTTCAGGCGTCACGCCCAGCGATGCCGCCTTGTCGCGTTCGATCTGGACCGTTACCTGCGGATTGGTGATTTGCAGGTCGCTGGTGACGTCCTGGAAACCGGGCAGGGAACGCAGCTTGGCCTCGATGCGCGGTGCCCACGCGAACAGGGTCTGGGTGTCGGCGTCCTGCAGGGTGTACTGGTACTGGCTCTTGGTAAGTTGGCCGCCGATGCGAATCGCCGGCAGATTCTGCAGGAACACCTTGAGGCCCGTAATGGCGGCGAGTTTGGGCCGCAGACGCTGGATCACCTCATCGGCCGAGGCCCGCTCGCTGCGCGGCTTGAGGCTGACAAAAATGCGCCCCAGGTTGAGCGACTGGCTGGCGCCGCTGGCGCCGATGAACGCCATCGCAGAGCCGACGGCGGGATCGGCGCGCACGATGGCGGCAGCCTGTTGTTGCTTTCTCGCCATGTCCTCGAAGGAAATATCCTGGGCAGCTTCAGTGAATGCAAATATCTGCCCGGAGTCCTCGCTCGGCAAAAAGCCCTTGGGCATGACAACGAACAGCCAGCCGGTGGCGACGAATACCGCCACGAACGCCAGCATGGTCGCGCGGCGGTGGCGCAGCACCCAGCTCAAGCTGCGGTCATAGGCGTGTTTCATCGCATCGAAGGCCGCCTCGCTCGCGCGATAGACGCGCCCGTGGTGGACAGCATGGGACGGACGCAGCCAGCGGCTGCACAACATGGGGGTGAGGGTAAGGGAGACAAAACCGGACACCAGCACTGCCGCAATGATGGTGACCGCAAACTCGTGCAGCAAGCGGCCCAGGATACCGCCCATGAACAGGATGGGAAGAAACACCGCCACCAGCGACAGCGTCATCGAGACCACGGTAAAGCTGATTTCGCGCGTGCCCTTGAGGGTCGCGTCCCAGCGCGATTCGCCCATCTCCAGGTGGCGCGAGACATTCTCCAGCACCACGATGGCGTCATCCACGACAAAGCCCACGCACAGGGTGAGCGCCATCAGCGACAGATTGTCCAGGCTGTAGCCCATCAGATACATCACGCAGAAGGCACCGATCAGGGCGAGCGGCAAGGCGAGGCTGGGAATGAGCGTGGCCGACACGTTGCGCAGGAACAGGAAGATCACCATCACCACCAGAGTCAGCGCGAGCAGCAGGCTAAACTGCACGTCGTTGACCGAATCGCGAATCGATTGTGAGCGGTCATAGAGGACGCCCATTTGCACGCCGGGCGGTATCTGGGCGCGGAACACCGGCAGCAGGGCGCGGATCGAATCCACCACCTGAATGGTATTGGTGCCGGGCTGACGCTGGATCGCAAGCACGATGCCGCGCTGGCCGTTGAACCAGGCCGCCAGCTTGTTGTTCTCCACATCGTCCATCACCCGCCCCAGTTCACCCAGCCGAACCGGCGCACCGTTGCGGTAGGCGACGATGAGGGGCTCGAATTTCGCCGCGTCATAGAGTTGCCCGGTGGCCTGAACGGTATAGGTGCGGCGTTCACCGTAAAGCGTGCCGGTGGGCAAATTGACATTGTGCTGGGCCAGGGCGTCGGCCACCTCATCTATGCCGATACCTTTGGCCACCAATGCGCGCGGATCGAGCTGGGCGCGCACCGCGTATTTCTGGCTGCCGAACACCTGCACCTGAGCCACACCGCTAACCGTGGAAATCCGCTGGGCCAGGAGCGTCTCGGCGTATTCGTCCACCGCTGACAGGGGCAGAGTCTGTGAGGTGAGGGCCAGGTAGTACACCGGCAGGTCGGCCGGGTTGACCTTGCGGAACGAAGGCGGTGAGGGCATCTCCGTAGGAAGCTGGCGCAGGGAAGCTGAAATGGCCGACTGCACATCCAGCGCAGCAGCGTCGACATTGCGGTCGAGCGAGAATTGCAGGGTGATCTGGGTGGAGCCCTGGGCGCTGGAAGAGTTCATCGAATCCAGGCCGGCGATGGTGGAGAACTGTTTTTCCAGCGGCGTCGCCACTGCCGAAGCCATGGTTTCCGGGCTGGCGCCGGGCAGCGTGGCGGTCACCTGGATGGTGGGGAAGTCCACGTTGGGAAGTGCCGCTACCGGCAGCATCCGATAGCTGAACAGGCCGAACACCAGGATGCCGATCATCACCAGGCTGGTCATGATCGGCCGGCGGATGAAGATCTCGGAAATGTTCATGGCGCGCTGCTGCTGCCCTTGATCTTGACGGCCGAATTGGGAGTCAAGCGGGAGGCACCGTCGGTGACCACTTTCTCCCCTGCCTGCAGGCCCTTTGCGATGACGGCGTCCGCGCCTTCAGTGCGCGCCACCACGACATCGCGGATTGCCACCTTGAGATCGGGTCGCACGACAAATACATAGGTTCCGCGCGGGCCGTTCTGGACCGCACGCGCAGGCGCCACGACGACATCATTGTCCTGCCGCAGGGTCAGCGTGGTTTCGGCGAAATCCCCCGGCCACAATATGCGGTCGGTGTTTGGAAATTCAGCCCGTAGCTTGAGGGTGCCGGTGGCGGAATCCACTGCGTTGTCGACGAAGGCAAGGTTGCCTTCCACAGAATTTGCGCCTGTCGTGCGCGGCAACGCCTCGACCTTGAGGATGCCGGCCGCGTGGCGCTGGCGGATCTGCCCACCGAATTGCTCGGGCACGGAAAAGCTCACATAGATTGGGCTGAGCTGGTTGATGACCACCAACGATACAGTGTCATTAGCCTTCACCAGGTTGCCGCCGGTCACCAGGATCTTGCCAGCCCGGCCGGCGATGGGAGAACGGATGGTGGTGTAATCCAGTTGCACGCGCGCATTGTCCAGAGCGGCCTTATCCGCCTTCACCACGGCTTGGGCTGCTTCCAGGTTGGCCCGCACCTGGGCATAGGCTTCACGCGAGATGAAGTTCTTCTGCAGCAGGTCCTCATAGCGTTTTTCCTGTCCCGCCGCGTACGTCAACTGGGCCTGATCCTTGAGCAGGGCGGCTTCCGCCTGTTTGAGCTGGGCCGCGAAGGGGCGCGGGTCGATCTGAAACAGCAATTGCCCCTTCGCCACGTCCTGGCCGTCTTTGATGCCCACCCGGACGATCTGCCCATCTACCCGCGATTTCACGTTGACCGTGGCGAGGGTTTCCACATTGCCCACCGCCCTGAGTTGGAACGGCACGGTTTTTCGCACCACCTCACCCACGGTGACCGGCACCGGAGGGGTCTGCTTCGGCCCCTCCTTCTTCGCTTCGCCCCTGCCGCAGCTGGTCAGGACCAGCAGCACCGCGGCCGTGGCAATTACCCATCGAAGCGATGCCTTGCGCATTCAGTTCTCCTTCTTAATCAACCTGACCGTGTTTCGACCCCAAGCGCAGGAAGTGTAAATACCCTAAATTGGATGCACTTGCCAGTGATTAGTTTGCGCCGCGCGTGCTTCTTTCTGTATGGGCAAGGCACCCCGCCGCCTGTTTCTGGGACGGTAGGTTATCAGGCTGGCCTGGGCTACACTGGAGACCCTCGCAGAACACCGGCCAGGCCCCAGATCGGCCAGTGATGAAGAACGATACTCCGGAAATTTCCCAGGCATCTGCCGCGCACACCCCCATGATGCAGCAGTATCTCGCCATCAAGGGCGAGCATCCCGACATGCTGCTGTTCTACCGTATGGGTGATTTCTACGAACTGTTCTTCGAGGATGCGGAAAAGGCTGCCCGGCTGCTCAACATTACCCTTACCACCCGAGGCGAGTCCGCAGGTCACCCGATCAAGATGGCGGGTGTGCCGTACCACGCGGCGGAGCAATACCTGGCGCGTTTGATCAAGCTGGGTCAATCGGTCGTCATCGCCGAGCAGGTGGGCGACCCGGCGACATCCAAAGGCCCGGTGGAACGCAAGATCAGCCGCATTGTCACCCCCGGAACGGTTACCGACGCGGGCCTGCTGGATGATCGGCGCGATACCCTGCTGCTGGCACTCGCCCCCGCAGGCAGGGACAAGATCGGCGCGGCCTGGCTGAACCTTGCGGCCGGCAAGTTCACCGTCACCGAATTCGAACCCGTTTCTCTGCAAGGCCTGTTGGCGCGCCTGGCGCCCGCCGAGCTCCTGGCGCCGGAGGATTGGTCCGTAACTGCCTTGTGCCCGGTCAAACGCCTGGCGCCTTGGCAGTTCGATGCCGGCACGGCCCGCGCCCAGCTGGCGAAACAATTCGGCAGCCGCGATCTGGCCGGTTTTGGCGTCGAGCACATGAATGCGGCGCTTGCCGCCGCCGGCGCCCTGCTGGAGTATGTCCGGACCACCCAACGCACCGCCCTGTCCCATCTGACCGCCATCAGCACGGAACAGGATCAAGCTTATGTGCGGCTCGATGCCTCCACTCGGCGCAATCTGGAACTCACTGAAACCCTGCGCGGCGAGCCCGCGCCGACCTTGCTTTCGGTTATCGACAGCAGCGTCACCGGCATGGGCGCCCGGCTGTTGCGCCACTGGCTGCATCATCCTTTGCGTGATCGTTCAATCCTGTCCGAGCGGCTCGACGCCATCGCCGCACTCAACAATGCGCGCTCGCAATCAGCACTGCACAAGCTGCTCAAAGGCAGCGCCGATGTCGAACGCATCGCCGGGCGCATCGCGCTAAAGAATGCGCGCCCGCGCGATTTGTCCGGCCTGCGCGACACCCTCGCCTTCCTGCCCGAACTGATCGCCGCCCTGCCGAAGACAAGCCCGCGACTGCGCTGGCTTGAGGCCGCCCTCACACCCAAGCCGGATCTGCACGATTTGCTGAACCGCGCCCTGTTTGCCGAGCCTGCATCGGTTCTGCGCGAAGGGGGTGTGATTGCCGACGGGTTTGATGCCGAGCTCGACGAACTGCGCGCGCTAACGCGCGATGCGGGAAGTTTCCTGCTCGAACTGGAAGCACGGGAGAAAGCGCGCACCAACATCCCCGGCCTCAAAGTTGAATACAACAAGGTGCACGGGTTCTACATCGAGATAACCCACGCGCACGTCGACAGAATTCCCGCTGACTATCGCCGCCGCCAAACCCTGAAAAATGCGGAGCGCTATATTACGCCGGAACTGAAAGCCTTTGAGGACAAGGCCATTTCGGCCAAAGAGCGCGCGTTGGCGCGGGAGAAAATGCTGTTCGATCAATTGCTCGACAGCCTTATTCCGCAATTGTCTGAATTGATGCAACTCGCCGCCGCGCTGGCGGAAGTCGATGTGCTGGCCTGCCAGTCCGAGCGCATGGACGCGCTCAACCTTGCGCTGCCAACCTATGTAGACGAAGCCGTCATCGACATCCAGGCCGGCCGCCACCCGGTGGTGGAAAGCCAGGTCGCCCACTTCATTCCCAACGATGCCCGGTTGTCGCGCACCCGGCAGATGCTCCTGATTACCGGGCCCAACATGGGCGGCAAGTCCACCTACATGCGGCAAACCGCCCTGATCGTGCTGCTTGCCTGCTGCGGGCTTCCGGTGCCCGCCGCTGCTGCGCGCATCGGGCCGATCGATCAACTCTTCACCCGCATTGGCGCATCCGATGACCTGGCCGGCGGCCGTTCAACCTTCATGGTGGAGATGACCGAAACAGCGTCCATCCTGCACAACGCCACCAATTGGAGTCTGGTGCTGCTCGACGAAATCGGCCGCGGCACTTCGACGTTCGACGGCCTGGCGCTGGCCTGGGCCGTGGCCCGCCACCTCCTCACGCACACCCGCGCCTATACGCTGTTTGCCACCCACTACTTTGAGCTCACCCAGTTGGGCAACGAATTCAAGCAGCTGGTCAATGTCCATCTCGACGCCAAGGAGCACGGTGACGATCTGGTATTCCTGCATGCAGTGGAAGACGGCCCTGCCTCGCAAAGCTATGGCATCCAGGTCGCCAGGCTCGCCGGCGTGCCTGCGACTGTGATTGCCGCAGCAAGAAGACGATTGAAAGAACTGGAAGACGCTCAGATCACCCACGGCCCGCAGGGCGACCTGTTTGCCGGGCCCAAATTCGAGAATGATTCGACAGCCGCCGGTGAGTTGATTGAAACCCTGAGACAGCTCAATCCGGATGAGTTGAGCCCCAAAGAGGCGCTGGAGATACTCTATGCGCTCGTGCAGTTAAGCAACTAGTGCAGTGTTTCGTTCTGTTTGGAACCTAAGCGGCTATTGGCACGAATGACCTTCTGCAGGATA
>DASQBT010000008.1:0-23110 GCA_035635075.1 Thiobacillaceae bacterium
AAGCCAGCCTGCACGGCGCGCTGGGGGCCAATTGGCAGTGGGAGGGCTGGCTCGACAGTCTGCATGGCCGATCGACCACAAAATCGCCTTTGACCCTGACCTTGCGCGCACCTGCCAGGCTCGGCCTGAGTGCGCAGCGCCAGTCCCTGCAGTCCGTGCGGCTAAGCGTAAACGCGGCAGATGTCCGCATCGACAATCTGCAGCTCGAGCATAAGCACATGGCGACCAAGGGCAGCGTGCGGGGCCTGCAATGGGCCGAGCTGGCCCCTTTTCTGCCGCCCACGTTGCCGGTGGAATCGGACTTGGTGGTGAATGGGGATTGGGATGTGAGCATGGACCCCGAGCTGAACGGGCGACTGACGCTGGGGAGGGCGTCGGGCGATATAAGCGTGAAGGAACCGCGTCAGCCTCTGCAACTGAAAGTGCTGTTGCTGGCGTTGAATGCCCGGCAGGGTCAGGTCGAAGCGCACTTGGAGATGGAATCCGGCAAGGCGGGACAGGTAAGCCTGAGCGGACGCATGCAATTGTCCGGCGAACCGTTCAAGACGACGTGGCGGCAGGCGCCCCTGGCGGTCAGCGGCAAGGCCAGCCTGCCCAGCCTGGTGTTGCTGCGGCCTTGGCTGCCCGCCGGAACGCAGGTTGACGCTCGCGCCGGCGTGGCGTTCGAGGCCACGGGTACATGGGATCGACCCGAAGTGAACGGAAGCTTGAATCTGGACAAGCTGCAAGTGCGCGTGCTCGATCCGGGGGTACGGATTGTCGACGGCGAACTGGGCCTGACCCTCAAAGATCGAAAAATTCAGGTGAACAAGGGCCTCATCAAGGGGCAGGACGGCCAGATCAAGCTCAGCGGCAGCGCGGATCTCAATCGTGATGACGCGCACCTGCAACTGGAATTCGAGCGCTTCGCCGCTCTGCTGCAATCCGGCGCGCGCATGTGGGTGAGCGGGCCGGCCGGTCTGACGCTGCAGAAGCATCGTCTGGGTTTGAGCGGAACGCTGAAAGTGGACCGGGCGCGGATTGAGCAACTGGCCGGTACTCGCCCGCGCCTGTCGGAAGATGTGGTCGTTAAGGGTGCTCCTGCCGAAAAGACCAGGGGCAGCCTGGCATTCCCTCTCGATATGGCGCTCACGCTTGATCTCGGTGACGATGTCCTGTTCAAGGGTTATGGGCTGGACGGCAAACTGGCCGGGGCGCTGATGTTCAAGTCCCGTGCGCCGGAGCCCCTGCAGGCCAGCGGCGCGATTCGGGTGGTGGAAGGCAACTATGTTGCCTACGGGCAGAAGCTGAAAATCAGCCAGGGCACGGTACGCTTCATCGGGCCGCTGAACAACCCCGGTCTGGACATGCTCGCCGTGCGCGAAACGGGCGAGATCACGGCGGGCGTCCAGGTTTCCGGCACTGCGCGCAATCCCAGAGTCGCGCTTTACTCAAAGCCCGATATGCCGGACGCGGAAAAACTCTCCTGGCTGGTTTTCGGCCACGGCTTGTCCAAAGTCGGAGAACAGCAGTTCGGCCTGCTCCAGGTTGCGGCCAGCGCACTGCTGTCGCAGCGACAGTCGTCCAGCCTGCAGCGCGATATCGCCCAGCGGTTGGGCATAGACACGTTCGATGTCCGCTCCGGTACGGGCGAGGACGTCGCCAGCACGGTGGTCAGCGTAGGCAAGCGGCTGTCATCCAAGGCGACGCTGAGCTACGAGCAGAGCCTGAATGGCTTGAGCGAGGTTGTGAAGGTGATCTATCAACTAAAACCGGCAATCCGGTTCGAAGCGTCAACCGGCAGCCAGAGCGGGTTTGATGCGTTTTACAGCCATGACTTCGAGTGAAAGCTGCCGCGTGAGGCTGGCTCTGCGGCACTCTCTCCGCGCGAGTCACGCCGTGCGCACGGCCCGGGCCATGACCCAGCATTCCACTTCGTCGGCGCCAGCTTTCTTTAACACGGCGGCCAACTCGTTCAGGCTGCTGCCCGAGGTCATCACGTCGTCGACGATCGCGATGCGTTTGCTGCGGACGGCTTCTGTCCTGGCAGTGAACGCGCCGCGCAGATTCTTGCGCCGGTCCTTTAGCGGCAGGGCGGCCTGCGGCGGGGTATCGCGGATGCGCTGGCAGGCATCCCGATCCAGGGGCACACGGCATTGCGCCGAGATGATCCGCGCGAGTTCCAGGGCCTGATTGAACCCCCGCTCTTGGAGCCGGGCCGGATGCAGGGGCATGGGAACGAGCAGGTCCGGCATCGTATCGGGCAACACCTGGTCCAGCCAGATTTCGCCCAAGGCGGAGCCGACTTCCAGCCGATGGCCGTACTTGAGCGCCTGGATCATGCTCGCCACGGGAAAGTCATAGACCAGGGCAGCATGGGTGCGGTCAAACTCGGGAGGATGTCTCAAGCAAGGACCGCAACGCTGACCATCCGGGCTGGACTGAGCGCATTGCGGACAGCGGTCTTGCCCAAGCCAGGGCAGGTCGGCATGGCAGGAGTCGCACAGATATCTGCCCTCGGTGGCCGCGCCGCACAGGAGACATCGGGGCGGGAAGAAGCGACTAAGGAATGAGCGGCTGTTCAATTTGAGCAAGGCTTATTTTTGACAGCAAGCAGGGCTTGCAAGGATAATCCGGACGTCATTGTTCGGTATCTTCCAATGAAGACCAAGCGCGTCATCGAGGGCAAGTCATCCCGCTTCGCCGCCCAGATTTTCAACATCGCCAGCGTGACCGCCTTGTGCGCCGGCATGTCCGCCCTGGTGCTGGGCAAATTGCTGGTTGGGCACGAGATCGCGTTCTTGCCCATGGTGCTGTCCTTCCCGCCGCTCATGCTGTGGCTGGGGTTTTCAATATTCGTCTATGCCAGAGTGGCCCACCATCCCAATCCGCGCACGGTGCAGTACAACCGTTGGGCCGCTTACCGATTCTACGGCGCGACCGGCGCGCTGGTGGTTTTTGGCCAGGTTATCTATGAGGCATTCGATTCCTGGACCGGACTGCTCGCAGTCTGGGGGATACTGTTCCTGACGGTTGTACCGGCCGGACTGTTCGCAATCTGGCGGGCGCAAAAGGAAGATTGGCAAGACCTGATCATTGAAACGGCAATCAACGAGTGAATCCATGAACACGCGCAATAAAGCAGTTCACTTTCATGCACCGGCGCGAAGCGCTGTCACGGTGGACTCAGTCCTGACCTTGTTCGAAAAGCCTTTCAACGATCTGCTGTTCGATGCACAGACCGTGCACCGCCAGCATTTTGACCCGAACAGGATCCAGTTGTCGCAACTGCTGTCGATCAAGACCGGCGGCTGCTCGGAGGATTGCGGCTACTGTTCCCAATCCGCCCGCTACGACACGGGTTTGGAAAAGCAGGGCTTGCTGGAACTGGATGCGGTGGTCCAAGCTGCACGGGCGGCGAAGGCGGCGGGGGCGAGCCGCTTCTGCATGGGCGCGGCGTGGCGCGGTCCCAAGCAAAAGGATCTGGAACCGGTGCTGGACATGGTGCGGGCAGTGAAAGCCCTGGGGCTGGAAACCTGCACCACGCTGGGGATGCTGAAGGAAGGCCAGGCCGAGCAGCTGAAACAGGCCGGACTGGATTACTACAACCACAACCTTGACACGGCGCCGGAGTTCTATGGCCAGATCGTGACGACCCACGATTATCAGGACCGGCTGGATACGCTGCATCAGGTGCGCGGCGCGGGCATTCATGTCTGCAGCGGTGGCATCGTGGGCATGGGGGAATCGCGCGCCCAACGCGCCGGGCTGATTGCCCAGCTCGCCAGTCTGGATCCGCCGCCTGAATCGGTCCCCATCAACTTGTTGGTGCAGGTCGAAGGAACGCCTCTGAAGGGAGCCGAGGCGCTGGAACCGCTGGAGTTCGTGCGCACCATCGCGGTGGCCCGCATTGCCATGCCGACATCCTACGTGCGTTTGTCCGCCGGCCGCCAGGAGATGAGCGAGACCATGCAGGCCTTGTGCTTTCTGGCGGGGGCGAACTCCATTTTCTATGGCGACAAGCTGCTGACCACCGGCAATCCGGAATGGGAACGGGATCAGGCGCTGTTTGAGAAGCTTGGCCTCAGTTCAACTTAGCCAATGTCGCATCGTCAGCTTGCCCGGCTCGCCCAACAACTGGCCGGGCTGAAAGCGGATTCCCTGTTGCGCTCGCGCCGCCTGCTGGAGTCGCCCCAGGGCGTGCGGGTAAAGGTGGACGGTCGGAATGTCGTTTCGTTTTGCAGCAACGACTATATGGGATTGGCCGCTGACCCGGCCCTCGTCCTTGCCGTTCAGCAAGCAGCAGGGCAGATGGGCGTCGGGGCGGGAGCGTCGCATCTGATCACCGGCCATCATCGCGCCCATCAGGATTTCGAGCAGGCCTTCGCCGCCTTCGTCGGCATGCCGGCAGCCTTGCTGTTTTCCACCGGCTACATGGCCAGTCTGGGGGTGATACCCGCTCTGATCGGCCGCCACGGCGAGGTGTTCGCTGACAAGCTGAACCATGCCTCGCTCAATGACGCAGTCGGGCTGTCGGGCGCGAAGTTCTCCCGCTATGCCCATGGCAGCGTGGACGCGTTGTGCGGCATGCTGGAGAAGTCCGCGAGCCGCGAGAAATTGATCGTGACGGACACCGTCTTCAGCATGGATGGTGACCTGGCGCCGATTGATGCGCTGCTGGCGCTGGCGGAAGAATTTGATGCCTGGCTCTATCTGGATGATGCCCACGGCTTCGGCGTGCTGGGCGAGCGCGGCGAGGGCGCGCTGAGCGCTGCTGCCAGGGGATCGGATCGGGTCATCTACCTGGCGACGCTGGGCAAGGGCGCAGGCGTTTTCGGCGCCGCGGTAGCGGCGCATGCAACGGTGATCGACTGGCTAATCAACCGGGCCCGCACCTACATTTACACCACCGCCGCTCCGCCCCTGCTGGGGGCGGCGCTGAGCGCGAGCCTGCGCCTGATTGCGGCAGGCGATGCACGGCGCAAGCGATTGCAGCGCAACATCGACCGACTGCGGACGGGCTTGCACGGACTCGACGGCTGGGCCCTGATGAATTCGTCTACGCCCATTCAGCCGCTGCTGGTGGGTGAGAATCAAGCTGCCCTGGCTTTGTCGCAGCAACTGCTTGAATACGGCCTGCTGGTTCCTGCCATCCGCACGCCCACCGTACCCAGGGGCACGGCGCGCCTGCGGATTTCCCTGTCCGCCGCACACACGGATGAAGATTTGGGAGCCCTGATCGGCGCCCTGCTGGAATTGAATCGTGACTGAATTGGTGTTGCTGCACGGCTGGGGTACTCACCCAGTGATATGGGAGCCGCTGCTTGAGCATCTGCCCGGTGATTGGTCGGTCCACAATCTGCCGCTCCCGGGTTACGCGGGCGCCAATGCTGCGTCACCCTATGAACTGGAAGCCTTGGCGGATGCGCTGGCGCCTCGGCTGCCTGACTACGCGCTGCTGGTTGGCTGGTCATTGGGCGGCTTGGTGGCGCTGTTGATTGCGCGGCGCTGGCGGGAGAAGTCGCGTGGCCTGGTATTGATCGGCGCAACCCCCTGTTTCGTGATGCGGCCGGGATGGCCTCATGCGGTGGCGCAAGAAGTGTTTGCCGGGTTTGCGCAAAGCCTGGCGCAGGACTATGCAGACACGCTGAGGCGCTTTCTTGCTTTGCAGGCTCAGGGCTCGGACTCGGTCCGTACGGTGCTCAAGCTCTTGCGTGAGCGCCTCCTCGCCCAGCCTCGGCCGCAGGACGCCGTGCTGGAGGCGGGACTGGCTATCCTGCAGGAAACGGACCTGCGCGGCAGCCTCGATCTTGCGGTACCCCTCACCCTGGTGCATGGTTCCGGCGACAAGCTGGCGCCACTTGCGGCGGCTCGTTGGCTGGCGCAACACGTACATAGCGCCGAGCTTCGAGTAATTGACGGAGCGGGACATGCCCCGTTTCTGTCGCACCCGGCCGAGGTGGCAGAAATTATCCGGGCGGCTGCCGGTGGCTGAGGAGTTTCGCCTGGACAAGCGCGAACTGCGCCGGGCTTTTGAGCGCGCCGCAGCGGAATACGACGCGCATGCGGCGTTGCAGCGGGAAATTTGCGATCGCCTGACCCAGCGCCTCGATTACCTGAAGCTCGCGCCCGTGCGGATACTCGACGCAGGGTGCGGAACGGGCTACGCGTCGCGCAGCCTTTTGCGCCATTTTCCAAAGGCCGAGCTGCTGACCATGGATCTAGCGCCAGCCATGCTGCGGCTGGCGCGGGGGCAAACATCGTGGTGGGAACGTCCTTGGCAGAGCCTGAGAAAACCCGCTTCGAGCTACGTATGCGGCGACCTGGAACGGCTGCCATTGAAGGCATCGACAGTGGACTTTGTCTGGTCCAGCCTTGCTTTCCAATGGGTAGGCGACTTGGCGGCGACCTTGCGCGAGTTATACCGGATCCAGAAGCCTGGGGGTGCCATTTTGTTTTCCACCTTTGGACCGGATACGCTGAAGGAATTGCGCGCGGTATTTACCCTCGTAGATGAACGGCCCCACGTGAGCCGTTTCACAGATATGCACGACATAGGCGATATGCTTGTCCATGCGGGATACCAGAACCCGGTGATGGAAATGGAACACATCACGCTTACGTACGACAATCTCAAGGCATTGATGCAGGACATCAAACGCATCGGTGCCCACAACGCATCGGCAGACCGGCCGCGCGGCATGCTGGGACGGGGAGCTTGGCAACGGCTGGAGCAAGGCTACGAACGGTATCGCAGGGAAGGTCGTCTGCCCGCGACCTATGAAGTGGTCTATGGGCACGCCTGGGTGGGGGACAAGACCCAGCGCACCGACGGCCAGCAGATTGTTCATCTTGATATCCAACGGCGTCGCTCCGCCAGGGGACTGAGATGAATGGATTCTTCATAACCGGGACGGACACGGGTGTGGGGAAAACGCTGGTCAGCGCGGGGCTCATTCACAAACTGGTTGCGAGCGGCTGGCGGGTGGCAGGTATGAAGCCGGTCGCGACCGGATGCAAATGGAAAGGCGGCGTGCTGCGCAGCGAAGACGCCGATCTCTTGATCGCCGAGGCTAACGTTAAGGCTCCCTATGACTGGGTGAACCCCTATGCGTATGAGCCGCCCATTGCGCCTAACATTGCGGCCAAGCAACTTCGCAGCTACATCAGTCTCGCGCATATCGCCGATTGCAAGGCGCGATTGCTACAAATGGCTGATATGGTTGTCGTTGAGGGCGTAGGCGGATTCCGAGTCCCCTTGAATGATGATCAGGACGCCGCCCATATGGCGCTGATGCTTGGTTTGCCGGTCATTCTGGTTGTGGGTTTGCGCCTGGGTTGCCTCAATCACGCGCTGATGAGCGCCGAAGCCATACAAATGCGCGGGCTGAAATTATCGGGCTGGATCGGCAATCGAATCGACCCGGGGATGACGCATATGGAACCCAACCTGGACACCTTGCGCCGGCGATTGACCGTTCCCTGCCTGGGCGTTGTTCCACTCGTGGTGCCGGCGCTGCCAGAACAGATAGCCCCGTTTTTGGAAATTAATTCAGTATTTCAGAATACAGTAACATAAGAATCTTAAATCGATAAATCAATCACTTATCTAGCAAAAAAGCTTGTCGCTATCCACCTCGCCGGTGTAAAGTCGCGGCTTCATGTCGCGCGTGGTGGATTGAGTTAATGGCGGTGGTCGTGCAAAGTCGTGGCGAGCTTGGCCATTCAGGGACTTGCCGGTTTGAGTCCCGTCCGAATTGTTCTCTTCCTGGTGCATCACGCAAGTTGGCCTTCTGGATTATTGCCACGGTCAGCCTGGGGATTGCCGGTGGATTTTGCCTGGTGGGTTGCTGGCCGGTGATGCCTTTTGCCGGCCTGGAAGTGGGCGTGCTCGCTTGGGCTTTTGATGCGATCGGGCGGCGCGAGTCGGATTACGAAGACTTGGTCATAGAGCGGGACCGGGTGAGCATCATGACCAGGCGCGAAGGCAGGGTGGAAAAACGTGAGCTCAATGCGCTGTGGACCCAGGTCCGGGTGGAATGCGAACGGCCTGGAGTGAATTGCCGGCTGCTGATTCGCTCGCAGGGCTTGGATACCGAGGTGGGGCGCCACCTGAGTGACGAAGGGCGCATTGAATTGGCTCAGGTGCTGAGCAAACAGTTGTCAGGTTGACATACACAAATAGACAAGGTGGGGGAGAAATGAATCGACGCGTGATAACCCAGGCGCTGCTGTCATTGGGCGGGCTGTTAATGTCGACGGCGGCCCGGGCCAGCTACGAACTCAATTTGCGTGCGCCTCAATCGCAGCTTGCGCGGGATGTCTACAACCTGCACACCTTGATCATGCTGGTGTGTCTGGGCATCTTCATCGTGGTGTTCGGCGCCATGTTCTATTCCATCTACAAACACAGGAAGTCTGTAGGACACGCCGCAGAGCATTTTCACGAAAACACGACGGTCGAGATCATCTGGACCGTCATTCCCTTCATCATTCTGATCGGCATGGCGCTGCCGGCGACCAAGACGATCCTGGCGATGAAGGACACATCGAATCCTGACCTGACCATCAAGGTCACCGGTTATCAATGGAAATGGGGCTATGAATATCTGGGCGAAGGGGTGTCCTTCCTGAGCACGCTTTCGACCCCGAGGGCGCAGATCGAAAATCAGCAGCCCAAGGACGAGCACTACTTGCTGGAAGTGGATCAGCCCTTGGTGGTGCCGGTGGGCAAAAAGGTCAGGGTATTGGTAACCGCGGCGGACGTGATCCACTCTTGGTGGATTCCGGAACTGTCGCTCAAGCAGGATGCCATTCCGGGATTCATCCGGGATGCGTGGTTCAAGTCGGAAACCACCGGAACCTTTCGCGGCCAGTGCGTGGAGCTGTGTGGCAAGGAGCACGCGTTCATGCCGGTAGTGGTCAAGGTGGTCACTGAGGATGAATTTCGCACCTGGCTGGCCTCCAAGAAACAGGGCGCGACTGCCGCGGCCGCGGAAAACGGCAAGACCTTCACTCTGGCCGAACTAAAAGCCAAAGGCGAGCAAGTCTACAACGGTCACTGTGCGGCATGCCACCAGGCCAATGGCATGGGAATCCCGGGCACCTTCAAGGCGCTCAATGGTTCACCGACGGTAAACGGCCCGATCGAGGACCATCTCAAGACCGTTCTGAATGGACGTCCCGGCACGGCCATGGTGGCGTTCGGCACCCAACTGTCTGATGCCGACATCGCTGCCGTGGTGACTTACGAGCGCAACGCCTGGGATAACAAGAAGGGCGATATGGCGCAGCCGGCGCAAGTTGCTGCGCTGAAGGGTGGCGGGTCCAAGGAAGCTGGGGCACCCGCAGCCCCTTAAGCATCGATTCCGGAAGATATCAGAGGATTATAGGAGAGAGACAATTATGGCGCACGATGCGGCTCACGACCACGGACACGAGCACCACCCCAGCGGATTGATGCGCTGGGTGACGACAACCAATCACAAGGACATCGGCAGCCTGTACCTCTGGTTCGCCGGCATCATGTTTTTGGTGGCCGGCAGCATGGCGCTGATCATTCGGGCCGAACTGTTCCAGCCCGGCCTGCAGGTGGTAAATCCGGATTTCTTCAACCAGATGACCACGCTGCATGGCCTGATAATGGTGTTCGGGGTCATCATGCCGGCTTGGGCGGGGTTTGCCAACTGGCAGATTCCATTGATGATTGGGGCGCCGGACATGGCTTTCCCGCGCATGAACAACTGGGGCTTCTGGGTTCTGCCGGTGGCGGGCTCTCTGCTGATCATTTCCCTGTTCCTGCCGGGTGGGGCTGCCGCGGGCGGCTGGACCATGTACCCGCCCTTGTTCATTCAGGGTGGCATGAGCTACGACGTGACCATTTTCGCCGTGCACATTCTTGGCGCTTCGTCCATCATGGGCTCGATCAACATCATTACGACGATCCTCAACATGCGGGCGCCCGGCATGACGATGATGAAGATGCCGCTGTTCGTCTGGACTTGGCTGATTACCGCGTACCTGTTGATTGCCACGGTGCCTGTGCTTGCGGGTGCGGTCACCATGTTGCTTACCGACCGGCACTTCGGCACGCATTTCTTTAATGCGGCTGGTGGCGGCGACCCGGTATTGTTCCAGCACATCTTCTGGTTCTTTGGCCATCCCGAGGTGTATATCCTGATCCTGCCGGCCTTTGGCGTGATTTCGCAGGTAATTCCCACCTTCGCCCGCAAGCCGTTGTTCGGCTACGCCTCCATGGTTTATGCGACCGCTTCCATCGCGATTTTGTCATTCATTGTCTGGGGCCACCACATGTTCACCGTTGGCATGCCTGCCACGGCCCAGCTGTTCTTCATGTATTCCACCATGCTGATTGCCGTACCCACCGGGGTGAAGGTATTCAACTGGGTGGCCACCATGTGGAAGGGATCCATGAGCTTTGAAACGCCCATGCTGTTTGCCGTGGCGTTCGTCTGTCTGTTCACCATCGGCGGATTCTCCGGCCTGGTGTGCGCGATCACGCCGGTGGATATTCAGCTCCAGGACACCTACTATGTGGTGGCGCATTTCCACTATGTGTTGGTGTCGGGCGCCCTGTTCGCAATCTTTGCCGGGGTCTACTACTGGCTGCCCAAGTGGACCGGCCACATGTATGACGAGCGCCTGGGCAAATGGCATTTCTGGATGTCCACCATCGGTATGAACATCACGTTCTTTCCCATGCATTTCCTGGGACTGGCGGGGATGCCGCGGCGCACCGCCGATTATGCCTTGCAGTTCGCAGACTTCAACCGGATCGCCTCGATAGGTGCCTTCATGTTCGGCCTGAGCCAGCTGATTTTCCTGGCGGTACTGATCAAGGCGATCAAGGGTGGCCAGAAGGCCACCGACCGGGTATGGGAAGGGGCTCATGGACTGGAATGGACCGTGCCTTCGCCCGCGCCCTATCACACGTTTGAAACCGCGCCGCTGGTCAAATAATTTATGGAGGGTCGGGGCTTGGCCCCGGCGACAGGAAACCGAGCGATGAATCAGGCCAATCCAAAACGCAAGAATGTCCGCACCGGTCTCCTGTTGGCGGCGGTGGCGATCGGCGTTTTTGCCTACACCATCTGGGCGACCATGCATGGAGCGAGTCTGAAGTAGCATGACGGCCGGAACCAATCGTCGGATGCTGAAAAAGCTGCTGATCGTTGTGGCGTGCATGTTCGGCTTCGGCTATGCCATGGTGCCGTTTTATAACCAGATATGTCGGGTGACCGGGATCAATGGCGGCGACGAACAGGCGCTGGCGGCGAACTCCCAGGTCGACGACGGACGCTGGATCACGCTTCAGTTTGATGCCAATACGAACCCATCGATGCCTTGGCACTTTAGGCCGCTGCAGAGCAGTTTGAGAATTCATCCTGGGCAACTGGTGCGGGCGGAGTTCGAAGTGGAGAACATGGCTGGTTCGAAGGTCACCGGTCAGGCAATTCCGAGTTACGGCCCGGCGCTGGCCGGCCGCTACGTGAAGAAGATAGAGTGCTTTTGCTTTAGTCAGCAGGCCCTAATGGGTGGCGAGAAAAAGCGCTTGCCCGTCATGCTTGTTGTGGATCAGGGCATCCCGAAAGACGTGAACACGGTTACCTTGTCCTACACCTTCTTCAAGGTGGGAGACAATAAAGCGCAAAATGGTTGACCAGCAAAAGTCCAACTGGCGAGCGGCTCTGGCGGTGTTCTGGGGGTTTTTCGGGGTACGCAAGCAGCGCGATTACGACGCCGACGCAGCGCACCTGACTCCGGCCCAGGTGATTATCGCGGGCTTGGTGGGTGGGGCGCTGTTCGTAGGGATGATTTTGCTGCTGGTAATGCTGGTGGCGCGTTAGCGATTAATGTCGAGTTAAGTGGAGGAGGACGCAACAATGAGCAGCCATCCCGGTGGTTATTATCTACCCGCACCCTCGCACTGGCCCATTGTGGGATCAGTAGCGCTGCTGTTGATGGCGTTGGGCGGGGCGTTTTACATCAATCACGTAGCGGGCGGCGGCTGGATGCTCCTCGCCGGTCTGGCGGTACTCACGGTGATGCTGTTCGGATGGTTCGGGACCGTTATCCGGGAAAGCGAATCCGGCGTCCACAACAAGCAGGTGGACTTGTCCTTCCGCTGGAGCATGAGTTGGTTCATCTTCTCCGAAGTCATGTTCTTTGCCGCCTTCTTCGGCGCCTTGTTCTACACGCGCGTATTGTCCGTGCCTTGGCTCTCGGAAGGCGACACGATGAAGCAGTTATGGGAAGGCTACAAGGGTGGCTGGCCGAGCGCAGGCCCCGGTCTGGAGTCCGAAGGTTTGAAGTTCACGCCGATGGAAGCCTGGGGTATTCCTGCCATCAATACCCTGCTGCTCTTATCCTCGGGTGTGACAGTCACCTGGGCTCATTGGGGCCTGAAGAAGAACAACCGGGCGCAGCTTATCTGGGGGTTGGTCGCGACAGTCGCCCTGGGCCTTGGCTTCCTGTTCTTGCAGGCGCACGAATACCACGAGGCGTACAACCGGCTGGGCCTGACCTTGGGGGCCGGGGTGTACGGTGCAACGTTTTTCATGCTGACCGGTTTCCATGGCTTTCACGTAACCGTGGGTACCTTGATGCTGATGGTGGTGCTGTTTCGCTCCATGAAGGGGCACTTTACCCCGGAACACCATTTCGCGTTTGAGGGGGTATCCTGGTATTGGCACTTCGTGGACGTGGTCTGGCTGGGATTGTTCATCTTTGTGTACTGGCTCATTTGAGCGCGAGGCAGGCCAGAAAAATGGCCGCGCAAGCGGCCATTTTCTTTACATGCCTAGGTGCTCTCAGTGTCCTCTGAGACCCTCGGGAGGGATCAGGCCAAAGTAATAGCTTGCCATCAGGATCAGGAACAGCGTGAGCGAGAGCGAAATTCGGAGGGTGAGCGCTTTTACCGTGCGATCGGTTCCGCCCTTGTCGTGCACCAGATAATAGAGGGCGCTGCCCAGACTGAACAGGATAAGCAGAAAAATGCCGATGACGAAAAATCGCATGGTGTCCTCCGAGAGTTCTCGGCGAATAGTGTAACGGAATTTCAATGATGGGGTTTCAATTCGGGGCCTACGAATTTCGCCCGGGCCTCTGGCCGAGCCTGGCGGCGCTGCTCTTTTTTTTGTTAACCCTGTTCCTGGGAAATTGGCAAACCCATCGTGCGGAATACAAGCGAATGTTGCAGGCGCGTTACGACCAGGGCGAAGATGCAGAGCCCATCCACCTCGGCAAGGAACTGCAGGATAAGGAAAGCCTGCTGTTTCACCGGGTGGAAGCGCGCGGGGAGTTTGATCAGTCCGGACAGATTCTCATCGATAACCGCGTGGTCAACGGGGTGCCGGGTTATCATGTATTGGAGCCGCTGCACCTCAGTGGCTCCGGATTATTCGTACTGGTTAATCGGGGATGGGTGGCAGCGGGCGCCGATCGCAACCATTTACCCATTATTCCCATGGTGATTGGCCAGATCAGGATTGTAGGCATTGCAGTCGATCCGGTTAGCCGGTACTTCGAGTTCGCAGGCGCAGAGCCTCGCAACGGAGTCTGGCAAAATCTCAATTTCCAGCGCTATCGGCGCGATTTTGCCAAGCCGCTTCAGCCGATCCTGATCCAGCAGACCAGCAACACCCCGGATGGTTTGTACCGACAGTGGCCCCGGCCTGACGCGGGCGTGGCGACCCACGTAAGTTACGCCCTGCAGTGGTATGGTCTTGCGGCAACCATCGTGGTGCTTTTTCTTGCATTGAATTTGAAAAAACGTGTCCAGAGCTAAACTGATCCTCATTTTTTCCTTGTTTGCCTTGCCTGTACTGGCCTCATATCTGACCTATTACTTTTGGCAGCCGAGCGGGCGCAAGAACTATGGAGAACTGATTGCTCAAGTGGGTCTCAAGGATGGCCGGGATCAGACCGGCCAAATCATTTCCGCGCAGGACTTCAAGGGAAAATGGACACTGGTTTATGTGGGCGGCGGCACCTGTGACAAGCGCTGCGAAATGCTGCTGTATTACATGCGTCAGGTGCGCAGCGCCCAAGGACCGGAGCGGGATCGTATCAATCGCCTGTGGATGGTGACTGACGGCAGGGAACCCGCAGCGGCGTTGCTGGTACAGCATCCCGGTCTGAAGGTTGTCCGGACGCAGGATCCGGCATTTCTTGGCCAGTTTGCCGGAGCCGAATCCGGCATCCATATCTACATGGTTGACCCGCTGGGCAACCTGATGATGCGCTTTCCAGCCAATCCGGATCCATCGCGTATGATCAAGGATCTTAAACAGTTGCTTAAGGCCTCACAGATAGGCTGAACTGATGATTTCTTTTCGACGCCTGATCTTTGCTGCACTGTGTCTGGCCTTTATTGTCGTGGTGCTGGGCGCCTATGTGCGCCTGTCCGATGCGGGCCTGGGCTGTCCAGACTGGCCAGGCTGTTATGGCCACATCAGCCCGCATCACGCTGCCGAGAAAATCGCGGCCGCACAGTCCATGCAGCCGGAGGGCCCTGTATCCCAGCCTAAAGCCTGGAAGGAGATGATTCACCGGTATTTTGCCGGTACCCTCGGTTTACTGATCCTATCCATTGCGGTTGTGGCCTGGACCGGGAAAAGGGAGATGACGCAGGGGCGGGGTCTGCCCGCACTATTGCTGCTTGTCGTCGTGTTTCAGGCCTTGCTGGGCATGTGGACCGTGACCGAACTGCTCAAGCCTTTGGTGGTTACCGGCCATTTGATCGGCGGGATGACTACGATTGCGTTGCTGACCTGGCTTTGGCTGAGAGAGACCAAGGTATATGACGCTTCCTACCTGCCGCAGGCGCCATGGCTCAAGCCCTGGGCCGTCATGGGCTTGGCGCTGCTTGCGGTGCAAATTGTATTGGGCGGATGGGTCAGCACCAACTATGCGGCGCTCGCCTGTCCGGATTTTCCGACTTGCCAGGGCGCGTGGGTGCCAAAGATGGATCTTGTTGCGGGATTTACCTTGCGCCGGGAGTTGGGCATGGATGGGCACGGGGGGCTGTTGACCCATGAAGCTCTCACGGCCATCCACTGGACTCATCGACTCGGGGCTCTGATTGTCTTCACGTACTTGGGCTGGTTGGGCTCCAGGATGCTCAAGATCCCCGGATTCAAACTGATCGGAATGACTGTCCTGGGTTTGCTGTCCCTGCAGGTGATACTGGGAATCACCAATGTATTGGCCAGCCTGCCCCTGCCCGTCGCCGTAGCCCATAATGCAGGAGCCGCGCTCCTGCTAATGACCTTGGTTACCCTGAATTTCAAGTTGACCGCATGAGATGAAAGCATGACAACCACATTAATGATTAATCAGGCCGCCTGCCGCTGCCAGCAGTACCTCGCGCTGTGCAAATTGCGGGTGGTTTCGCTCATTGTGTTCACCGCGGTGATTGGAATGTTTCTTGCCAGTCCCGGCATGGTGCCGTTGCGGGTGCTTGGTGCCGCAACCGTTGGCATCGGCCTGGTTGCGGCGGCAGCGGCAGCATTTAACTGTCTGGTGGAACAGAAAATCGATGCCCTGATGGCGCGTACCCGAGCCCGTCCTTTGCCCAGGGGTGAGCTATCCAGCGCGCATGTGCTGATTTTGTCGGGGTTGATTGGCGGAGCCGGGCTTTTTCTCCTCAATGCCCTGGTCAATCCGCTCACCATGTGGCTTACGCTGGCCACCTTTGTCGGTTATGCAGTGGTTTATACGGTCATTCTCAAACCCCTCACCCCGCAGAACATTGTCATAGGGGGCGCCTCGGGCGCCATGCCGCCGATACTCGGGTGGGCGGCAGTGACCGGCACGGTGAGCCACGATGCCTTGCTGCTATTCCTCATCATATTCGCGTGGACTCCCCCGCACTTTTGGGCGCTGGCCCTGTATCGCCGGGAAGAGTACGCCAAGGCTGGCCTGCCCATGCTCCCGGTGACACACGGAGAAAAATTTACCCGATTGCATCTCTTGCTCTACACGCTGATCTTGTTGGCAGTCAGCTTGCTGCCGGTGGCGACGGGGATGGGCGCGCTGATCTATGCGCTTGCCGCTGTGGCGCTGGGTGCGCGGTTTGTCCAATATGGTTGGGCGTTATGGCGCGACTACTCCGATGCGCTGGCGCGCCGATGCTTCCGGTTTTCCATCGTCTACCTGAGCCTGCTGTTTGCCGCGCTGCTGGTTGATCACTACTGGCGGCTGCATTTGCCCTAAGAACGCATCACAATTCGGGATATTCGGACTAGGTTGTGCTAAAATGAAGGCGGTTATCTTATGCCTAAGTGACCTTTTCCATGATCCTTTCGCGCACCAGCCAGTACGCAGTCCAGGCCCTCATTTACATGGCTACCCAGCCACCCGGGACACCGGTCCTGAACAAGGACATCGCAGTGAAACTGAATGTTCCTGCGCCGTACCTGGCGAAGATTCTGCAAGGGCTTGCCAAGGGCAATCTGCTTTACTCGTTTCGCGGTCGCACCGGCGGATTTTGTCTGCGCGAAGACGGCGGGAAAATAAATCTGATGGACATCATTCAGCAGACGGAAGGACCCAATTTCACCCAAAGCTGTCTTCTGGGGCTCAAGAAATGCTCGAATGAAACGGCGTGTCCCCTGCATTTTCGCTGGGTTCCAGTCAAAGAAAAAGTGATTGATCTGCTGCATGAGACTTCGCTGGAAAAACTCGCCAAAGCCGTGGAGTCCGGCAAGTACAGGCTTGCTGACTTGCCGGGTGACATGTTTCCGAGAACGGCAGAGCAGGAATAGTTGGCAAAGCGTCGCGGAGGTATTCTCCAGGGGGCATGTCGGCGCATAAATGAGATCATCGCGCGTGGAGCCGCTCTTTGTCTGGTTCAGCTGGGGCGCACTGTGTACTTTCTACCAACCAGATCGTGCGAGTTGTGAGTTTGCGGTTATCGAAACCTTGTCTGGTCGCGTCGCTTAATGAAATACATTCTGTTTGGCTTGTTTAGCTTGGTCCTGCTGGCCGGTTGCGGTCAAAACGCAACTCCGCCCGAGAAGCATTCGTTCAACGCCACCGATATCACCGGCGTTCCCTGGGGCAAGGACTTCAGTCTGACCGATCAGACCGGCCATGCCCGAAGCCTTAAGGATTTCCGCGGCAAGGTAGTGGCCATGTTTTTTGGCTACACCCACTGCCCCGATGTGTGCCCCACTACGCTGTCAGAGTTTGCATTGGCGCTCAAGCTGATGGGCAAAGATGCGGAACGCGTTCAGGTTTTGTTCATCACCGTTGATCCGGAACGAGACACGCCGGCACTGCTCGCCCAGTATGTTCCAGCGTTCAACCCCAGATTTTTGGGACTGTATACGGACGTGACATCTCTGCCCAAACTGGCGGCAGACTATAAAGTCGTGTACCAGAAGAGCGCTGGCAGCAGCCCGCAGGATTACCTGATTGATCATTCTGCCGGGACCTATGTCTACGATCCCCAGGGCAGACTCCGCCTGCTGGTTCCCTATGGCAGTAAGCCCAAGGCAATCGCGGAGGACCTCATCGCTCTACTGCAAGGGCATTGAGTCACACGTCACACTAAGCGGCCCAAGGCTTCACTTGCGGGCCTCCTCGGGCTATCGGCGAGCGGGGCGGCGATTGAACTTGGAGTCTCACGCCCCATTCTGTATCGGCTGATGAAACGCTACAACCTGTCCGGTTCCACCGCCGCACGGCTACTTTGATTCGCTGGCCTCAATGGCCACTTTAATGTGCACTGCGTTTTGCGAACGCAGTATATTGAACTCGGGACTCAAAGTGCGGGACGCATTTTAGGGTCCATATCTGCTTGAGGTGCATTGCATCCTGCACCTTGCGTCTTGGCCGGGTAGGGGGTGCAGGCAAGTCCTGGCCCCAGAAGCGATTTTGCACCCTACCGCAAGGCTGCTAATTTTCTCGAATAGTATTGGTGTACCTTGCCTAGAAATCAGCCAAACGATTAAAATTCAGTGTTTCCTAATATTCGACTCATCTGAGAAGGGGCGGGCAATGGCGGTAACGACCTACGCGAGCGCTGAACAATATAACTTTGATGTCGTAAAGAAGTTTTCCCTAATGGCGCTCGTTTGGGCCGTGATCGGCATGTTCGTGGGAGTCTACATCGCCTCCGAACTGGCCTGGCCCCTGCTCAATTTTGACAGCCCCTACATCTCGTTTGGCCGCTTTCGGCCGGTTCATACCACCACGGTCATTTTTGGTTTCGGCGGCTCTGCCCTGTTCGCGACCTCGTATTACATTGTGCAGCGTACCTGCCAGACCCGCCTGATTTCGGACGGCATCGCTAGCTTCACGTTCTGGGGCTGGCAGGCGGTCATCCTGCTGGCTGACGTCTCGTACATGCTCGGTTATACGCAAGCGCGGGAATATGCGGAGATGGAATGGCCCATCGATATATTGATCGAGGTGATCTGGGTCAGTTACCTGATCCTGTTTGTCGGCACGATCATGCGCCGCAAGCAACCCCACATTTACGTTGCAAACTGGTTCTATCTGGCGTTCATCCTCGCCACCGCCCTGCTGCATACGTTCAATAATTTGGCTGTGCCGGTGGGCCTCTTCTCCATGAAGTCCTACAGTTTATTTTCCGGCACTCAGGATGCCATGACCCAGTGGTGGTATGGGCATAACGCGGTAGGGTTCTTCCTGACCGCAGCCTTTCTCGGCATGATGTACTACTTCGTGCCCAAGCAGGCGGGCCGTCCCATCTATTCCTACCGCCTATCCATTGTCCACTTCTGGGCCCTGGGGTTCATGTATATGTGGGTGGGGGCGCACCACTTGCACTGGACCGCCTTGCCGGACTGGACCTCCACGCTGGCCGCAACCTTTTCCATCCTGCTGCTGATGCCTTCCTGGGGGGGCATGATCAACGGCATCATGACGCTCTCCGGCGCCTGGGACAAACTGCGTACCGATCCGGTGATGGCATTCCTGATCGTGGCCCTGTCCTTCTATGGCATGTCCACATTTGAGGGTCCCATGATGTCCCTCAAGGAAGTGAACGCGCTCTCGCATTACACGGATTGGACGATCGGCCATGTGCACTCCGGCGCCCTGGGGTGGGTGGCAATGATTACCTTCGGCTCGCTCTATCACATGATTCCCAAGCTTTGGGATACGAAGCTTTACAGTACCCGTTTGGTGAACGTGCATTTCTGGCTGGCCACGCTCGGCATCCTGCTATACATCACTGCGATGTGGATCTCCGGCATTACCCAGGGCCTGATGTGGCGCGCCTATGATCGCTTTGGCAACCTGCGCTATTCCTTTGTCGACTCGGTGGCGGCGGTGCACCCCTTCTACGTAATGCGTGCGATCGGCGGCGTATTCTTCCTCGCGGGTGTGCTGCTCATGGTTTACAACGTAGCCATGACCATTTTGCAGGTCAGGCGTGAGGAGGCCGAACTGGAAGCCAGGCTGGCGGCCAAAATCGCTCAGACCGGCGCCCAACCGAGTTAAGTCAAGCCATGAATTTCAACTTCAAGCACGAATGGATAGAAACCAACATCGGCCTGCTGCTGGTGCTTACCATGCTCGCCATCAGCGTGGGCGGTTTGGTGGAAATCGCGCCCCTGTTCTTCATTGACAAGACCGTGGAGAAAACGCCGGGCGTCGATGTCCGGCCGTATACGCCCCTGGAACAGCGGGGCCGTGACATTTACACCCGCGAAGGCTGCTATCTTTGCCACTCCCAGATGATCCGGCCGTTCCGCGATGAGAAGCTGCGCTATGGCCATTATTCACTCGCTGCGGAATCGCAGTATGACCATCCTTTCCAGTGGGGCTCCAAACGCACGGGTCCGGACTTGGCAAGAGTGGGCGGCAAGTATTCCAACGAATGGCACGTGCAGCACCTGAACAACCCCCGCTCCGTGGTGCCCGTGTCGGTCATGCCCAGCTATCCATGGCTGGCGACCACGCCTCTGGACACTTCCGATCTGGAGCAACGGATGAAGGCCTTGCGCGCAGTCGGCGTACCGTATTCGCTGACTCAGGCGGAATTCGATATCAACGTGAAGAGGTTCGGCCTCCAGACGGCGTCCATGCTGCACATACCCGATGCGCAGAAGAATCTGATCGAGCAGGCCAACCTGGGCAACTACGATGGCAACAAGGCGGGAGTGAGCGAACTGGACGCCCTGATCGCGTATCTGCAGGTTTTGGGCACCATGGTTGATTTCAGCAAAGTCGATGAAGACGCGCTGATCCATTCACGTTGATATTTTCTGGCAGGAGGACTGGGTGATGGATGGTCTGAACTGGTTCTCCAAGCCAGAAAACACCAAGCCGCTTGTCCTCATCATATTTTTTGTGATCTTTGTCGGCATCCTCTATTACGTTTTCGGAAGCAAGAGGCGCAGCGAGCGGCTTGAATCCTACCGGCAGATACCCTTCATGGATGACGACGAGGACGAAGAAGAGGAAAAGCAATGAGCGAGCAGTTGCAGTCTCAATCTGTTCAGACCACCGGCCATGCCTGGGACGGAGACCTGCAGGAATTCAACAATCCGTTGCCGACTTGGTGGGTTTATACCTTCTATGTCACGGTTGCGTTCGCCGTTGTCTACTGGTTCCTCTATCCCTCGTGGCCGGTGGGAAAGGGTTTTTTTGGCGGGCTGTCCAGCATCACCTACGTGAACAAGCAGGGTGAAACCCAGAAAAGTCATTGGAACACCCGTGCCCTTTTGATGCAGAAGCTCAACCAGGCGGCAGAGATGCAAAAGCCGTACTTCAGTAAGATTGCGAGTTCCACTTTTGAGCAGATCGGCAAGGATCAGGAGCTTTCGGGGTTCGTGCAGTCTGCCGGACGGGCGCTATTCACCGACAACTGCGCGCCCTGTCACCAGCAGGGCGGGCAGGGTCTGGTTGGCGCCTATCCTAACCTGACCGATGATGACTGGCTCTATGGCGGCAGCTACGAAAAGATCCAAGAGACGGTCAGTGATGGCCGGCGTGGCTACATGCCGACTTTCAGCGAAGTCCTCACCCCCGCTCAGCTGGATGCCTTGGCAAACTACGTCGCGAGCCTTTCGGGAATAGCCCACGATGCGGCCAAGGCGGATGAGGGTAGCCAGCTCTTTCACAGCGAAACGGCGGCCTGCTATTACTGCCATGGCACTGATGGCAAGGGCAAGCAGGCTATCGGCGCCCCCAATCTGACGGACAAGATCTGGCTGTGGGCCAATGTTCCCGGTGCGGACAGCGATGCAGCCAAGCTGGCAGCCATCCGCCAGGTGATCTACAGCGGCATAAACCGCGGCGTGATGCCGATGTGGAGCGAACGCCTGAGCCCGCAGGAGATCAAGGTGCTCACGGTTTATGTGCATGACGTGCTGGGTGGCGGCAGCAAGTAATTATTCCTGGAGGGGGTGTTAACGCCAATTTCGCTTCAGCGACAGTGGCGATTTGGGCGCATCCCTTTGTCGCAATCTGCGTGCAACGGCTCGGACTGTGGCGCGCCCTGTGTCCATCGTTTTCCTGCAGCAACGCAGGCGTGAAATGAGCATTAACACACCCTGACGGCGGATCGTTGAAGACCCCACCTGAGGGGGTGCTCTATCTGAGGTCTAAGCGTGCAAGATCAGCTTGAAGAACAGTTGGCGCCCTTACAAAAGCGCATTCCTGTTTTTACTCGTTCGGTGAAGGGCGACTTCCGACGCTTCAAGTGGCTCGTGCTCATGCTTGCTTACGGCGTCTTCTTTGGCCTGCCTTGGCTCCCTTGGGCGCGAGCCGATGCACCCTCCCAGGCCGTACTGTTGGATCTACCCGGCCGCCGCTTTCTGATTTTCGACCTGACGGTCTACCCGCAGGATGTCTTGTGGCTGGCCTTGCTGCTGTTTATTGCGGCCGTCTTGCTGTTTTTCGTCACCGGACTGGTGGGACGGGCGTTCTGCGGGTATTTCTGTTTCCAGACGTTGTGGACCGATTTTTACATCTGGATCGAAACCAAGATCCAGGGCGAGCGGCCGGCCCGCATTCGTCTGTTCCGCCAGCCGTGGGATAAGGAAAAGACCCTCAAACTGGCGCTTACTCATGCACTCTGGCTGCTGGCTTCGTTCTGGACCGGTGTCACTTTCGCCGCCTATTTTGCCTATGCGCCGCAGCTGCTCTCCGACGTCTTCACCGGACAGGCGGCTGCGGCAGCCTATCTGACGATCGGCCTCATCACGCTGTCCACCTATGCAGCGGCGGGTTTGATGCGCGAACAGGTTTGCACTTTCATCTGCCCGTATGGCCGGTTCCAGAGCGTGATGTACGACCGGGAAACTTTGGCGGTGCATTACGATGCAAAGCGGGGCGAAGGCACGCATGGCAGGGCTGGCGCCCGCAGCGATCTGCGCAAGCTGGAACAGCGTCGTGCCCGGGGATATGGTGATTGCATAGATTGCGGCATGTGCGTGCAGGTGTGCCCGGCGGGCATTGATATTCGTGACGGCCTGCAATACCGCTGCATCTCCTGCGGCCTATGCATTGATGCATGCAACAGCATCATGGATTCGATGCGTTTTCCGCGCGGTCTGATCCGTTACGATTCCGAAGCCAACCTGTCCCGGCCTCAACCGCAAGAACCTCAATTGCATTGGAAGCGGCTCAAGATCATCGGTTATGGCGTTGCGCTGGTGGGCATGACCGCCTATCTGATCCTCAGTATTGCGACCCGCAGCGATTTCGACAATTCGGTCAGCCAGGTGCGCCAACCGTTGTTCGTGACCTTATCCAATGGCGACATTCGCGACCGCTACCAAATCCAGATTACCAATACGGGAACGCACGAGGAGACTTACGCAATCAGCGCGCAGGACATTCCCCCGTCAGCGCTCGATTTGGGCAATTTCAAGACCGTGCATGTCAGGCCGGGGGAAAGCGCCACCGTTATGGCCTCGGTCAATCTGTCGCCGGAAAATGCCGCAAGAATTCACCAGTTCCAGTTCCTGATTACGCCTCAATCGGCGCCCGATCAGGCTCGGGCCGAGCTTGCCCGATTTAATGCCAATTCAACCCAGCCATGAACGAAACCTTGCCCACCCTGTTTGGCGGCCTCGCCTCCGTCCTGATACTTTTTTCCCTGACCGGCAGGCTGCCATATGCGATCAGG
>DASQBT010000009.1:0-5911 GCA_035635075.1 Thiobacillaceae bacterium
AGTGCTGCGCATGGCACCCAGCCAGTTTGTACGAACCGCCCTGCTGCAGGCCTATGCGCTGGCCCTGCCCATGCCAGACGATCCCGATTCCGATCAGGCGGGCATCTTGTGGTCCACCCTGTTCGACCAGCGCACGGTGGATTCAAGAAAGCTGCGCGCGGACCTGGACCCCTTCTTTGTCGGCGGCACCCTTACCGCCCTGCCTGCCGGCCTGGCCGTCGCGCCGGCCGATGCCGCAGCGGCGCAAACCGTGCTGGAAGACTGGCTCGTCTGGCTCGACGATCTGGTCTACGAAGGTGCGGCAGATAATCCCGCATGGCAGCGCAACCGCATGGAATACGCCTTTGAACTCGCTGGCGGCAACGTGGCGCTGAAGGCGGACGAATACACCGACGGGCACGTGGACTGGGAAGACTTCCGCGCCGACGCGCTGGCGCAGAACGAACAGCAGGAATTCGCCATCCACGAATTTGCCGTGGCGCAGCGCCACCCCTCGCCGGTGCGCTACCCCGGCATGCCGGCCGAACGCTACTGGGAGTTCGAGGACGGGCAGGTGAATTTTGCCGGCGCCGAAGCCGGGGTCACCGACCTGCTGCGCATGACGGTCACCGAATTCGCCCTGACCTTCGGCAACGACTGGTTTGTTACCCCGGTGCGTCTGCCCGTGGGCGGCCTCTATTCGGTCACCCAGTTTGCGGTCACCGACACCTTCGGCATCACCGCGCAGCCAGGGCCCATCGGCCCATTGGGCGACGTCCCGTGGACCCTGTTTGAACTGAGCGCGAGCGCCGCTTTGCAAGGCCAACTGGGCCACACCCTGTTCCTGCCCGACAGTCTGGACGGCGTGCAGGAAGGCGCGGTGCTTGAGCACACCCTGCTGGCGCGCGACGAAATGGCCAACCTTGCCTGGGCAATCGAAAAGAAAGTCCAGGGCATTTCCGGCGAGCCGCTGGACCGCGACCTGGAAGCCAAGTCGCTCGCCTTCCAGCAGCAGATCCATTTCGATACCGCACCCGACAGCCCGCAGCTCGTGTATCGACTGGCCACGCCGGTGCCCGCCAACTGGACGCCGCTATTGCCGGTGCGCAAGAGCCTCAACTTGGCCGACCCGCTCGACATTCAACTCACGCGCGCCGGCATGAAGCGCTTCTATCCCGAAGCCAGCGTCGAAGTGCTGGGCGCGGTCGATCCCGGCTATGTCGATTTCCTCAACGACCTTGATGCGCAGGTGAACTTCATCGACCGCCTGGACATTGACGCCCAACTGCGCGCCTACGTGTTCTACCCGCGCGGCTGGCTACTACGCAGCGATCCTACCCAGCCCATGGACCCCAACGACACGCTGGTGCTTGAGGAAGAAGAAGTCCCGCGCATCGGCGCCAGCCTCAAGCGCAAGTTCCAGTACGCTCGCAGCAGCGACGGCAAGAGCTGGCTATGGATCGGCCGCAGCAAGCTGGCCGGGCGCGGGGAGGCGGAGAGTGATTTGAGGTTTGATGTGGCGGTGAAGACGGCGACGCTGAGGTGAGTGCCAAGCTTACGTCGCAGGCATGGCTTGTGCCCATGGACTGAAGAGAAGACTCGTGGTAGCGACTGTGCCAAATGAAAAAGATCTACAGCGAGAGCTAAGCGAGTATCACGAGCGTTACCCCAAGCTCGGCGACGATGAACTGTTTGTCCTGTGGTTTCTTCGCGCATTTGTAAGTGATAGCGACACGGATGCCGAGGAGTCACTGTGCGGGGGATCACGCGATAAAGGCGTTGATGCCGTCATGATCGATGATCCGGCACGAATCATATTCATCGTGCAGGGCAAATATCGAAAGCTGGTCGCTGCGAAAAGCGAACAGCGCGGTGATGTGGCCGGCTTCGCGCAACTTGCAGTTGATCTTACCGGCGATGGCACAGCATTCGCGAGTCTTGCGAAAGACATGTCGCCAGAGGTGGTTCGCAAGCTCAGCGAAGCGCGAAATCGAATTATAAAACGCGCCTACTCTCTACAACTCTTGTACGTCACGATGGGAAAGTGCAGTGCGGCCCTGCATGATGAGGCAATGCGGATCGTTCGTGCGGCTGACGCGTCTGTTTCTTTTCAGCTATTCGATGGCAAGCGTGCCATGCTTCTCCTAGCCGATTATTTTGACGGGGTCGCGCCGCCTGTCCCATCACTCGATCTTGAGATTGAGTCTGGTAGTGGCGTTAAAACAGCTGGGGTCTTCAATCGCTACGACGGCAAGACCGATATCGAATCATGGATTTTCTCGATGACCGACATCGCTGTCGCGGGACTCTTCGAGCGTGCCGGTACGCGTCTTTTCGCTCGCAATGTCCGCGGCTTCCTTGGCAGTACAGAGATCAATCGTGGCATGGAAGCCACCTTGTCCAAAGAATCAGAGTATTTCTGGTACTACAACAACGGCATCACGATCGTATGTGACGATGCAAAGCAGGAATCCAGCCGCGGAAGGAATCTATTGCGTGTTACCAATCCGCAGGTTATCAACGGGCAACAGACAACGAGGACGTTGGCGAGAACGTTGGGTAAGAGCGCGCGCGCGAGCGTTCTCGTTCGCGTGATTCGTGTCCCGAGGGAAGGCAAGGACAAGGCGCACAGTTTCGAGACATTGGTCTCACGGATTGTGTCGGCAACAAATTGGCAAAATGCAATTCGGCCCTCAGACCTCATGTCCAACGATCGACGTCAGATCGAAATCGAACGCCAATTGCGCAAAGTCAACTACCTCTACTTGCGCAAGAGAATGACCAAGAGCGAAGCGAAGAGTATCGCAGGCAAGAGGCACCTCCGTCTTGTTGGAAAGGAGGAATTGGCGCAAGCCGTCGCTGGCTGCGATCTGGATCCTTCAATCGTACGTGAAGGAAAGGAGCGCCTGTTTGAGGAGCGCTGGTATGGCCAAATCTTCCCAAACAGCGAGCCCAGGTACTACCTCTCTCGCTACTGGCTCATGCGTCAGGTGAGCTACGTGGCGCGGGGCTATCCGGAGCGCGCGTATGCCAAATGGCTCGTACTCAATTTGGTATGGACGTCACTTGACCCTCTCTGTCGCGCTCGAACGCGCGCCGAAGTCTTTCGGACCGTCTGCGAGCGCGATACGGGCCATGTGCTCAACCCGCTGCTGCGAGCCATTGATGCAGCGTACACCGCTGCCCTTCGCTTCTACCGCGGCAAGCGGGGCACCGGACCGACGGCAATAGACGTGTCGACGTTCTTCCAGAGGCGCAACCTTCACAAGGAATTCCAGGTTTACTGGTCATCTTCAGACAATAAGTCGCGAATTACGTTTATTAAGGCTTGGGCTAAGTTCAAGAGTGCGCTTGAACGGGAGCTGGAGGGATGATCTCCAAGGCATGGAAACTCCTTCTGAGGTGGACTTAATGCGTTCCACAGCGCGGCGCAAGCCGCCGGTTTTTGAATTTCTCACTTCTTCGTCGTAGTAGCCGACCGCACCCGTCTCTTCAAATCATGGGTGCGAAGAGCCAGCGGGACTTGCGTGATGGTGTGTTTGAGGATCTTCCATCTTCCAATTGAACGCTTCTCTGGCGGATCAATAGGGCTTCCTGCCGACGTAATTCCCGGGCGGGCGATAATTACACACCCAGACAAAAGTCGGTTGTCATATGCCCGACATCGATGCTGGGCACGGCACCTCAATGCTGTCGGACTCCGGTAAGTCGCAGTGAACGACCCAAACCCGAGCCTACGCTCTTGTGAGCCCACGACCTAAGCACGAGCTTGAGGTGGTGATTGAAGTCCCGCGCGGACGCTTTCTCAAGCAGCTCCGTCGAGCTGGATGGCTTTCGCGTCGCTCGCGCATGAGCCACCGGTTCGGCCACGGCTCCAATCCAATGTGCCGCGACGGTCTTAAGCTTGACTTAAGGTCCGCAGTATAAGCTTCTCCGCTTGGCAGCAGTTTCCGCGGCATCGCCGCCACCTCCAGACGGGCATCGAGTCGCCGGTTAGCGTGACGGAGGCGGGACCTGGCAGCGCCCCAGCCCGGGGTTCGGTGGCAGTAACCTCGACGTCGTATTTGTGAGTACAAGGAAATCCTTCATGAACAGCTCAAAATTGTCTTCCTCAAAATTGCTGGCATTCGCTGCGGCAGCGACGCTCGGCACCCCGGTCTGGGCGCTTACCGGTGTGCAGGTCGGGGCAAGCGGCAAGACCTATGCGTCTTCCCAAGTGGTATGTGCCCTCAATCCGATAACAGGCATGGCCCCGATGGTTCAAGCCGGGCTATACAACCCGAGAAAGAACGCGAACGCCACGGTGTCGCTCGACGGCGCCCCTGTCGCAACTGTCACATTCTTGAGCCCGGACGCCGATGTGTGGCTCGCCAACGGAGTCAACACGGTTGGTGTGACGCTGGACAGGAGGACGGCCGACAGTTATTCGTTTGACGCGTCATTGACCTACCCCAATCAACCCAATGTTTGCATTCCGGATACCGGTGGCAACACGGTGAGTGCCGACTTGGAATACGCAGCCAGTCTCAAGTCCTACGCAACGGTGTCAGCCGGTTGCGCATTCAATTCGCTCACCGGCAAGGCGCAGCCCTTTGTGAATTTCTTCGACAACGGCACCTACCTTCTCAATGTCACCGTCAACAACGTACCGCTTACGCAGCTCAACGGTACAACCCGGACGCATACCCCTGTATTTCTGAGTGCCGGTCTGAATGTGATCTCGGCCGCCAATGGTTCGGTATCTATCGACTACTATGTGCGTGACGGTGGCGAAGGTAGCTGCACACTGCCTTAGGGCCGAAATGCGGGTGGGCTAGGATCAACTGGCCGCCAAGCTCGCGCGTTCACGCGGCTGCGTTGTCAAGCAGGCGCTGTTGGCCTGAATCGATCAGGAGGGGGAGCGCGGCCGTTTGACCCGCGAGGCCTTGACCGACGTTGACGCAGGCCAAGTCATCGACCATCAGGCCGCGCAGACATGGGCCGATAGCCTGGGCACTGCTCAGCTGCCACCTCCGCGCTGATGAAGCTGGCTCCAGTGAACAAGGACGGGAACACATCGCCCAAAGATTTAACCAGCCCGGGCGACAGATTCTCGTCGAACAGAAGTTTCATTCATTGACGACAAGCTGGTGGCGTTCGCGGTCTGCGGCTGCCTTGTCGGATCCGGGTTGAACCGATTTCCTTGCATGGAAATAGACGCGCATCAACATATAATTGAAAAGCCAATTGACCTTCACCGGGCTTTGCATGCCATCGACAAAGCAGAGTAGTCATCATGTCCAAGCCATTGATTTCATTTGCGGTTCTTGCAAGTTGCCTGCTATTCACTTTGGATGCGAATGCCTCCCTTGGTGGCCAAGGCGGTGGCGTCATAAACGACACCGATTCCAAGGTCGCCTCGCCCCAGCCTGCAAACCCCGCGTCCGTCCATTCCTTCGCTGCAAGCAGCGTCAACAGCAAGGGCAGCATGAACTGGAAGATCGCCCGGGCCGAGGAGTCGGACGACGCAAAAGTGGATGCGATGCTCAAGAGCCCTGTCCTCGCCTGGGGCCTCAAGACGGAGAAGGATGCCCTCACGGACGAGGCCACCACCAAGCCCCAGGCGATAAAATTCATCCTCACCCAGCCGAGCTACGTCGTCACCGTCTCCGCGAGCTGCGGCAAGAACGGCGTGAGCATATTCTTCATCGCGGACGCCGGCGCCGGGAAGACGGTGCCGCAATATGCCTGGTACGTGGACAATTCCGATAAGAGCGGTGACCAGGTGGCCGACGTTCGCATGCGCGTGGATGGCCGCAGCGTCCACGTGGCGCAAGGGTATCCGGAGGAAAAAGGCCACACGCAATACAGCAACTCGCTTGGCCTGCTCTTTTACGAGCCCAACCTCGTCGCACACGTGGCGCAGGATCAGGCGGACAGCACCAACACCGGC
>DASQBT010000010.1:0-8938 GCA_035635075.1 Thiobacillaceae bacterium
CCTTTCACGCTGCCTGCAGTTCAATCTCAAGCCGATGCCGGTGCAATTGGTGGTCTCTCATCTCGGTGAGGTCCTGGAGAGGGAGAACGTGCCGGCCGAGCCAGCCGCCCTCATGCAACTGGCCCGCGCCGCCAATGGCTCGATGCGCGATGCCCTGTCGCTTGCGGACCAGGCCATCGCATACGGTGGAGGCAAGCTTGAGGCTGCGGCGGTGGAAGCCATGCTGGGCAGCGTCGGCAGCGAGCATCTGTTTGCCCTGCTCGATGCCCTGGCGGCCGGACAGTCCGTCCGGATGATGGAGTTGGCAGAGGGATTGGGCACTCAGGGTTTTTCCTTCGACGGCATCCTACAGGACCTAGGCACCTTGCTGACCCGGATTGCCCTGCTGCAGTTGGCGCCGGACGCCGCTCCGGAAGAAGCTTCCGATGCACCGCGCCTGCGCGAACTGGCGCAAACCCTGGACAGCGAAGCGGTGCAGCTTTACTACCAGATAGCCCTCAATGGCCGCAAGGATCTGCCATTTGCGCCGGATGAGATTTCGGGATTTCGCATGACGCTGCTGCGCATGCTGGCCTTTGCAACTGGAGCCGAACCTGCGCCGGCGCGAACCCGTCCAGAGCCGGCGGCCGCACCGGTCAACAAGCCGGCGATTGCAGAAAGCCAGGCGCAGGTGGCCAAGCCTCCAACCATGCCTGCCCCGGCCGCTGCAGAGATACCCGAAGGCGACTGGCACCAGCAGATCGCCAGCCTCAATCTGGGGGGTATGGCGCGAATGTTGGCTGACCACTGCGAACTGGTAACCCGCGAACCGGGAAAAATGGTGTTTGCCCTCGATCCCGTGCATAAGCACTTGGCTGACAAATCGTTTCAGGACAAATTCATTGCCGCGCTCAAGACCAGATTCGGGGCAGGCTTGGACATCAGCATCACGGTCGGAGCGACTCAGGGCCTGTCCCCGGTGGAGATACGCAATCGAGAAAAGAGCCGCCGCCAGAGTGAGGCCGTGGCCGCGATTGAGAACGATCCATTCGTCCGGGAACTGGTGGAAGCGTTTGACGCAACCGTGAACGAGGCCTCCATCCTGCCGGTCGATCCTGGCGACACGCAGCGCACCAAACCATGATGGCTTGCTTACGCCATGATGGACTACCTCACCCCGTCCGTCTTCCCGCAAGCGAGGCGAGGGGATCTCTGATGCCGCGGCGCGATGCTAACTTAAACGGAGACAAATCATGATCAAAGGCGGAATCGGCAATCTGATGAAGCAGGTCCAGCAGATGCAGGACAACATGCAAAAGGCCCAGGCTCAGCTCGCAGATATCGAAGTGGAAGGCCAGGCCGGCGCCGGCATGGTCAAGGTCGTTGTCACCTGCCGCAACGATGTGCGCAAAGTTAGCATCGACCCGGGCGCCATGGACGACAAGGAAATGCTGGAGGACCTGATTGCCGCAGCAATGAACGATGCGATCCGCAAGGCCGAAGCGACTTCCCAGGAAAAGCTCGGCGGGCTGGCGCAGGGCCTGCCGCTGCCGCCCGGATTCAAAATGCCTTTTTGAGCCGGCGGCTTAACCCGCGAGGCTGTCCCTTACCCGCAGCAGACGGGCCTTGGCTTCGACCGCCACCTTGCGGATCGCGGGATTGTCCACCAGTTTTACCATCACATCGGGGTCGAGGAAGGAAACGGTGATCTTGCCGTCGGCCTCTTCCCTCACCACCACGTTGCAGGGCAGGAGGAGACCTACGTCAGGCTCCGCACTCAGAGCCTGGTGGGCGAGAGGCGGATTGCAGGCGCCCAGGATGCGGTAGGGCCGGCCGTCGACGTTCAGCTTGGCCTTAAGTGTGGCCTGCACGTCAATATCCGTCAGCACGCCGAAGCCCTCATTCTTGAGCGCGGCGGTCACCCTGTCCACCGCGGTGGCAAACGGGCCGGCTGTCTGTATGTCAAAACCGAATTGGCTCATGTTCTTCACCTGAAATTTGAGTTTGGAACGGCGTCCATTGCCGACAAGAAGCAGTCCAGCCGAGCTCAGTGCCTGCCTTCACCCTTGCCCGGCGTCTTGATCTGCACGGGCTTGACCGTGCGCTCCTGGTCGGGATACATGGGCTTGGCGGTAGTCAGTTCCAGGGCCTCAGCCAGTTCCTTTTCGCGCAGGGATATGATGCCCAGGCAATTGCGGATCTGCTCTACGGTTTCGTCGGAGAGAAAACCAGGCATGCCGGGACGCGGGGTGGCATCCTTGACCACGCTGGTCAGGGTCTTGCGCATCGCCCGCAGAATCCGGCGTTCGCTGTTGAGTTCAGTCGTTTCGTCAGTCATGGATTTCCTTAGGGTGAGCGGCTAAACCGCGAGCGCAACCAGTTGCCGATCGCCGACGCCGGCGGCCTTGAGTTTTTCTGCGGCGGGGCCGACGTAAAGGTCGGGCCCGGCCAGATAGATGTCGTAGCTACACGTTTCCGGATGATCGGCAAGCAGCTTGTCGACGGTCCAGGCGGCTTCCTGGGGCGGATTCTGTCCGGCGATCGTAACCGGGTCGAAACGGAAATTGTCCAGGGCATCGGTCCAGGCCCGGCATAGGTTAGCCATGTAGTGACCATTTGGAGGGTAAGCCGCCCACACCAGCAGCATGTCGTTCGCCGATTCCCGCGCCATCGTGTGCTCAATCAGGCTCTTGATCAGGCCAAAACCCCGGCCGAAGGCCAGAAACAGCATTTTATGCTGGCCGTCTTCCTTGTAGTCGTAATCTTCCCAGGGCCCGTATACGCTCACGCTTTCGGTATTGCTTAGACCGGCAAATACCTTCTCGCCGAATGCGCCGCCCTGGCCGCGCTCGATATGAAATTGCAGATTGCGGTCATCGCACGGGCAGGTGGTGATGGGAAACTCCGCGCTACCGGCGCCCGGCAAGCCCAGCGTGACAGTCTGTCCGGGCAGAAAGCGCAGGCGGTGAGAACGCGGGGTCTGCAAGTGCAACAGCATCATGTCCGGCCCCAAAGGAGATACGGCTTTGACGCGGGCGACGAGTTCCTGGGAAGGGATGTCACTGGCCGAGTTGGCTTCGAGGGCTTCCAGGGTGAGGTCCGAAACGGCCGTATAGCTGCACATGAGGCAGTAACCCTGCTGCTTTTCCGCTTCCGACAGCACATAGTCATGATGCTTGGTTTTGAGTACCTGGCCATCGACCACCCGCGCCTTGCACAGACCGCAATTACCGCTGCTGCATCCGTAATTGAGGGCGAGACCGGACTTGAGGGCGGCCTCAAGCAGGGTATCGGCGCCTTCCACGAAAAAGTCATGGCGGCTGGGCTGGATGGTGACATGCGCACTCATGACCCTCAGCATATCATCCATCACCGCTAATGCACTGGGAGCCTGGGTATCCAGTACGGTTTGCAACCGCTGCTCGACCCAGTCGTCCAGTCTGGCCAGGGTTTCGCGCTCCTCCTCCGGTGCTTGCCGGGACAGTTCCTGCAAGTGCTCCTGCATGCCGATCACCAAGGAGTGATAGCGCTTCAGGTGGGTCTTGACATCCGCAAGTTCCCGGCTTTGCTCGAACAGGCGCTCGGCCAGTACCTCCTTGGGCGGCAGCAGGCGATCGCGCACCCGGCGGCCAAATGCCTCCTGTTTGATCTGGGTCGTCTTTTCCAGCATGCCAGCATCTTCCAGCTTGATCTCCGGATAGGCCTGCAGTAGTTCGTCGGTCGAAATCATGCCCTCGTAGGAATGCAGGCTGCCGTCCTGGATCAGCTTCTGCAGGGCAGCGCGTGGAACGCCCACCAAGCGGGCGGCGCGGGAAAGGGCAAGCAGTTGTGGCATGGGTTCCTCCAGGTTCCTTGAACCCGAAAATCTGGTTACCTCAGTCTTCAATCCGAAACGAAGGCGCCTGACTTCCAGTGCTCTTCAAGCGATACAGATCGCGCGCCGACCCAATTGGTTGTGGAGGCTGTGTCCATGGCTCCGGGGCTGAGCAAAAGATCATCTTAGCCCTTGTGTTTCTCTCTGTGTCGCTGCGCCTAGAACCTGAGGTTGAAACGCAAAGGGTCTCAAATCAGGTTCCGCTAATGCGATCGATATAGCGACCCCGGTAAAGGGTGCGCGGCGCGTCAGGGTTGTCGACGTAGCCGGTCCGGTCGTGCAGCACGTTGTTGCACAGCAGGCCCATGCCGGCATCCAGTCGGCTCTTGAACATGTAGGGCGAATGAGCGGCAAGGATCATCTCCAGCGCTGCCAGCGCGGTCTGCGTCGCGTCATCCTGCTTCCAGACGATGCTCTTGGTGCGCGCGGTATAGCGCATGTAGAGCTGGCCGCCTTCCAGTGCGTCGAACACGGAGCCGGTTTCCGCTGCGCGCGCGACGCCCGACTCGTCTTCACGTGGCGGAATGGTCATGACATCCTCGCCCATCAAGGCGCGAATGTACTCGGGGTTCTCATCGCGCAACAACAGATAGGCGATCTCATGGTCGAGCAGGGCATTTTCGCCGCCGGATAGCGCCGGCTGCACGCAATGCAGGGTCATGCCGCGGATGCGCCGGTCGGGGATGTTGTAATAGCCGTCCGTATGCCAGCGTATCGGGCGGTTGGTATAGGGGATGAATTCGCCCTTGATATGGCCTTTTTCCGCCACTGTCAGGGTGCTGATGGCATCTTCATCGGACAGGTAATTGGCATCAAGGCGGTTTAGCCCGAACTGCCGCCCCATTTCCAGCAATATGCCCTTGTCCGGAACATTGCCCCATTGCGTAGCATAGATGGCCATGTTGGCCTTGCGGCAGCGCGCCAGCAAGGCCTCATGCTCGATCGGAGTGAGAGCCTTGGGATTCGTCACCTCTACGACAAGTTCGCCAACGGAACCGGGATAGCCCGCGAGCTTGGCCTTGCGCCAGGCCTGGTAGTCGGCGGCGTTGTCGGGATGAAATGGGCTGGCGGGAGGAATCACGCCGCCCCACCCCCGGCGGTGGGGAAGAAGCCGTCTATGGTCTTCTTCAGATCCTTCATCATGATGGGCACCTCGATTTCCCGCACCTGGTCGACGATCCAGGGCTGGTCCGAACCCTCCATGATGTCGCGCATGGCATTGCCCAGATAGCGCAGCTCGACGTAGCCTGGTTCATTGTTGGGGAACTCGAAGGTCGAATAGTCGGCGATGCGCTGGTTGACCTTGTCGATGAATGCCTGCTGGTAAGGGTGGTCATGATCACCCACGACTGAATGGATGTTGCCTTCCATAATGTCAGCCAGGCGGATCACCATGCCGTGCACCAAGGCCGCACGGTCCTCATCATCGAGCCGACCATAGACCAGGCGGTCGGTCATATGCACCAGGAAAGCGATGAATTCGGCGATGATGGTAAAACCGCGCTGCGGAGTGATGATGTCATAGTCGGCCTTGGACAGGTTTGTTACCCCCAGGTCCGCGAGCTTCCAAATGTTGGTGGCGATTGCGGTGGCGATTTCTTCCGGACCGCGCGGCTCATCGCCTTCGCTGTGCCACTGGGTCTTGACTCGAATGGCCATTAGGGTGTGCTCATAGTAATTTCGCGTCAGCGACGGGGGCGATTTGGGATGCAGCCCGCGAAGCGAGACGCGCCGCAGTGCGAGCCACTGCAAGCGGCTTGCGACAAAGGGATGCGCCCAAATCGCCCCCGTCCCGAAGGGTTGCTGCGAGAAAGCGCGTCTGCGGCGTTGCGGCGCTTGGCAATGGAATGACCATTGCCGGCACACCGCGCCTAGCATCCATCGCTTTCTCGCAGCAACGCAGGCGTGAAATCACTGTGAACATACACTTATTCTCCTGTGGCGACTGGGCGCGACGGATCGGTGATCCACTCGCTCCACGACCCTGCATATAACTTGGACCCGGGCAGACCGGCAACCTCCATGGCCAGCAGATTGTGACAGGCGGTGACGCCGGAACCACACATGTGCACGACCCGTTCCGGTGCGGTGCCGTGCAGCAGGGACTGATAGGTTTCGCGCAGCGCTTCGGGCGCGAGAAAGGTGCCGTCCATATCCAGATTTTCATCGAACGGCCAGTTGATCGCCCCGGGTACGTGGCCCGCGACCGGATCGACCGGATCGACCTCACCGGAAAAGCGCATTTCCGGGCGCGCATCAATCAGCATGCCGTGGCCGCTTTCCACCTGGGCAAGCACTTGGTCGGCACTGAACCATTGGCTGCGTTCAGGCAGGGAAGGGCAGACGCCGCGGGACGGGGCAGCCCAGGTTTCGGCCGTAATCGGCCGCTTTTCCCGCGCCCACTTCTGATAGCCGCCATCCATCAGTGCGACCGAGGGGTGGCCCAGCCAGCGTACCATCCACCACAAGCGTGCTGCGATGGAACCGTAGGCGTCGTCATACACCACGACCTGCTTGTTGATGCCCACCCCCCAGCGGCACAGCTTCTCCGACAGGATCATGGGGTCGGGCAGGGGGTGGCGTCCGGTTCCAGCACCGACGGGACCTGCAAGGTCTTCGTCCAGATGGGCGTAAAACGCTCCAGGAATATGCGCCAGGTGATAAGCATTTCGGCCTACGGTCGCATCGGTGAGGGTAAAGCGGCAGTCGATGATGACCCAGTGCGGGTCTCCCAGATGGGCCGCGAGGTCCTCGGTGCTAATCAGGGTGTTGTACATCAGGGATTATGTATCAGGCGTCAGGTATCAGATGGGAGAATCAGGTATCAGACCGGATCTGATCCCTGATTTCTGACCGCTGATGCCTGATCAGTATCCACCCTTGCCGTAAGGCTTGGGCAGGCCGGCAATGCGCACGGCCTGACGGGCCGGCTGGTTGGGGAATAGGGTGTAGAGCAGAGTTTTCCAGTCCTTGCTGTCATCCTCTTCCTTTAACGCGATGAGCATGTTGCGGAAGTTGGGAGTGTGGCCATGCTGCTTGTACTGCTCGCGCAGCCAGCGGATCACGAACCAGTGGTCATCGGTCAGGGTGATTTTTTCCTTCTCGGCCATGATCGGACAGATTTCGTCGTCATAAACGGGCTCCAGCAGGAAATCCTCCTCGCCGGTCTCCAGTTCTTCCCCGTTGTACATAACTCCCATGGTTTTCTCCTCTTCAGTAAGATTGAACAAATAAGTGCCGCTCAGGGCGTGTCCATCGCGCCCACCGCGGTAATGGATTTGTGGGGAATAAATATGCCGCAGCCCAGTTTCCGGTGCAATCCCAGGCCCTGTTGCTGGACCCGGATGGCGTGCTCTATTGGCAGGCCATGCAGCATCAGGCTGTAGCCCGTCGTAATTTTCTCACCATCGAAAAATTTTTGCGGCCTGCCGCAGATAAATCGGGTATTGACGCTCATTGCATCCAGGCTGCGGATGAGATCCTGGGTGAACGCTCTTTCGTCCTCGCTTCCAGTACATACCGTGTGGGCGTAAAGCGGGGTGTGCATCGTAAGCGGTTTGATCCTGCTCTTGCCCAGACTCAGGGTTTGCCCACTGACTATGAATGCTTGCCCTTCGAGTCTGGCCAGATCTTCCAGCCGGTGGGCCGGACAGCGGATGACCAGCTTGGCTCTGCGGTTCAGTATCAGTTCGCCCCTGCCAGTGTTGGCCCCATGCACTGGGTGGATGCCCAGCATGTCCTCCGTGGCAATCCACGGCGCGAGCCAGGACAGTGCCTCGTATAGCACCCAGCCGTGATCGACGGGCAGGGCATGGCCCAGCAACTCGAAATGGACATCTGACACGGCGGAGACATCAATGTTTCTTGCTTCCGCATGGTCTTCGTATAGCCAGCCTATTTTTCTTCTCCTGGGGGGGTCTGGCCACCCGTTTTGCCCAGGGTATCGGCCCAGTCGAGCATTGCCTCGCCCCACCGGCGGGCGGTACGTTCATCGATGTCAAATATGGTGAAACGCTTGATTTCGCGGATTCTCACCCGCAAGGTGACATAATCGGCCCGATGCGTTACGTGCTGAAGTTCGATTTCCTGCCGATAGGGGCTGGCAGTGAATTTTTCCAAGGATTTGATTTCAATCTCATCCATATTAATATGCCCGATCTCGGTAGGTGGATTCAAGTTGACCTGTTGGGAGTATTGCAGCCCTTGCGCCCGGCTCGAAGGCGTGAAGTGTGCATGAACTGGCGGGGGCAAATAACTCACCCGTTCGGGTGGGAAGTATATAGCCCATATGGGTAGGTCAGGGCTACCCATACTGATGATGGTACCCTCATCATTCCTGGCGGTACCATCGCCGCAGGTAAAGGTGCTCGTTTTGAGGGCTTTCCAACATGACATGGGGCCAGACACCGAACACTGAGGATGCAGGCTTGCTTGGGCTGCCATTCCAGACCTTGATGTAACCCAAACCTTCGTTAAATGGAGATTGATCATGGCAAAGAAAATGTACGATACGCCCATGCTTGACCAGCTTGAAAACGGTCCCTGGCCCAGTTTTGTGACGGGGCTTAAGCGTCTGGCCAATGACAACGACATGGCGGTTGATCTGATGGGTCAGCTGGAAGCCTCCTACCAGACCAAGAAGGGCTATTGGAAAGGCGGCACGGTGGGCGTGTTCGGTTACGGCGGTGGTGTGATTCCTCGCTTTACCGAGCTGAAGGATGAGCACGGCAAGGCCGTCTATCCCGCTGCGGCGGAGTTTCATACCTTGCGCGTGCAGCCGCCGGCGGGCATGCACTACGACACCAAGACCCTGCGTTGGATGGCCGATCTGTGGGAAAAGCATGGCTCCGGGCTGATTGCGTTCCACGGCCAGTCCGGCGACATCATGTTCCAGGGCATCAAGACCGAGAATGTGCAGCCTGCCTTCGACGAGCTCAATGAAGGCGGTTTCGACCTGGGCGGTGCAGGTCCCGCGCTGCGCACCTCCATGTCCTGCGTGGGTTCGGCGCGCTGCGAATTGTCCTGCTTTGACGAGGCCCGCGCGCTGCGCACCGTCATCAACAACAACCTGGACGACATGCACCG
>DASQBT010000011.1:0-13370 GCA_035635075.1 Thiobacillaceae bacterium
CGGACGCATCGTCAATGTCGGCTCCATGTTCGGCAGTATCGGCTTTCCCTTCTTTGCTGCCTATTCCGCCACCAAGTTCGCACTGCGCGGCTATTCCCAGGCGCTTCGGCGTGAACTTGCAGGCACCGGCGTCGGTGTCACATATGTCTCACCCAGGGCAGTCAACACGCCGCTGAATCCACCGGTGGTTCACGCAATGGCCAGTCAGGGCATGATGCGCATGGACGAACCCGGGCCGGTCGCAAGGGCCATCGTTCGTGCCATCGAGAAAGAACGCAGCGAGAGCTATCTCGGATTCCCCGAAAGTCTGTTTGCCCGCATCAATGCACTGCTGCCCGGTTTGGTTGATCTGGCCCTCGCCAAACAAACGCCCAGCCTGCTGGAGTACGCCAGCGGGCGAAAGAAGCCCTGAAACCGATGGCGTTTCACCGCTGACAGCATCATCTATCACCGTAATTTTGGGAGCCGTGCATGAAGTATGGGAAGTGGATTCCATTGACCTTTGTCGTTCTGAGCAACGCAGTCCTGGCCGGAGATCTATACGTGGTGGGCGATGTCACCCATTCGAAAGACTCCCTGAGCAGAAGCACGTTTGACGGCGCCTTGACCAGCGCGGGGGCAACAGGGTTAAGCAGCAGCGACAGCGGCAATGGAAACCAATGGCGGGTGCAACTGGGCTACGGCTTCAACAGCAATCTGGCCATAGAAGCGGGCTACATTGATTTTGGCAAGGCGAAATATTCGGCTGCCTATGCGGGGGGCGCAGCGACAGGCGAACTCAAGGCAGGTGGAGTGGATCTCGTCGCATTAGGCATACTGCCGCTTTCGGACAATTTCGCCATTTTCGGAAAAGCCGGGGCGGTGGCGCTCAAAGCCAAGTCCAGCCTTGCCGCCAGCGCGCCTGCAAGCGCCGCCACGGACAATGCCACGTCCAGCGAAGTTCGCCCCCTTGTCGGCCTGGGGGCAAGCTACAAGCTTGTGGACAACGTTGATCTACGAGCCGAGTTTGATCACGTGAATGGCATCGGGAAATCGAACAAGACCGGCACAATGGACAGCAACATGTTTTCGCTCGGCGTTGCCTATCACTTCTAGACAGCTCGTCAAATGAATCCGAGGTATCCGTCATGAGCGCGTTTCTCCCCGCACGACGGTTCTGCATCTGGCTTGCAGTGCTGCCTCTGATGCTTGATTCTGGCTTGGCGGCGGCAAAAGACAGCACCGAGAAAGCCGGAGATGTCTTGCAGATCGCAATTCCGGCTGCAGGCCTGGCAGGAACCCTGTTTTATGAGAAAGGCTGGGACGGTACAGTCCAATTCGCCGAATCCCTGGCGACTTCTCAAGTCATTGCAGAAATTCTGAAAGATGTTGTCCATGAGAGAAGGCCGAACGGGGGCTGCTGCAAGTCTTTTCCCTCCGGACATACCACCGCCGCGTTCATGGGCGCGACTTTCATCCACGAGCGCTACGGCCTGGAATACGCGATTCCGGCCTATGTGGCAGCGACGTTTGTGGGCTACAGCAGGGTCGAGGCGAAGAAACATTATGTTCACGACGTGGCAGCCGGCGCGGCGCTTGGTTCGGTGACCAGTTATTATTTCACCAAGCCGTACAAGGGCTTCACCGTGGTGCCGGTCGCAGACGGCGGGTTTTATGGGGCGGTCGTCAGCAGGGATTGGTAATCGCGCGAAAGCCTGGCCTCAATAGCTTGAACTAACAAGCGATTAGCCCGGACTGTGTCGAAGAAGCTCGCCAAGCCAGCGGCGCCACCATCCACGCGGGATTCAGTCCTCCCGGGCTTCAACGATACGGCGGGTCCGCACTGCGGCTGCCAGTTCCTGAAGCAGGGGCACTGTTGTATCCCAGCCCAGGCAGGCGTCCGTGACGGATTGGCCATAAATAAGCGGCACCCCAGGCTTGAGGTCTTGTCGGCCTTCTATCAGATTGCTCTCCAGCATTACGCCCATGACACTGATGTCCCCGGCTGCGACCTGGGCGGCGATCGCGTGGGTAACGTCAATTTGCCGTGCGGCGATCTTGCCGGAATTGGCGTGGGAGGCATCGATCATCACCTGCTGACGCAAGCCGGATCTGGCCAAGTCGTCGCAAACCGCACGAACCGCAGCAGCCGCATAGTTGGGGGTTTTGCCGCCCCGCAGGATCACGTGGCAGTCCTCGTTGCCGGCGGTTCGCAGTACTGCGACCTGGCCGGTTTTTGAGATGCCGATGAAATGGTGTCTGGCTGCAGCGGCCTTGATGGCATCCACGGCTATCTGGATGCTGCCATCTGTGCCGTTTTTGAAGCCGATGGGGCAGGACAGCCCGGAAGCGAGTTGCCGATGCGAAGGGGACTCCGTGGTGCGCGCCCCGATGGCGCCCCAGGCGACTAGGTCCGCGATGTACTGGGGGGAGATCAAATCCAGAAATTCCGTGGCGGCGGGCAGCCCCAGGCCATTGACGCGCAGCAGGATGCCGCGCGCGGCACGCAGCCCCGCAGGAATGTCGAAGCTCTCGTTGAGCTGCGGGTCGTTGATCAAGCCTTTCCAGCCGACGGTAGTGCGCGGTTTCTCGAAATACACTCGCATGATCACGATCAGCTCCTGGCTCAGCGCATCGGCCTCAGCCTTGAGCCTGGCCGCATAGTCCATGGCGGCGGCAGGGTCGTGAATGGAACACGGCCCGACAACCACCACCAGGCGATCGTCGGCACCGCGCAGCACGTCATGCACCGCATGGCGAGTGGAAACTACGGTTTGCCTGGCGGCAGGCGATAGCGGAAGTTCGGCCAGCAAAGTCGCCGGCGAAGGCAAGTCCTGGCCATGTTCGATTCGAACGTCGTCGGTTGAAGTGTCGGAGGATGAAGTGGAAGCCATAAATGTAGTCTACGGTCGTGGATGTGCCGTGAAGGATGACGCGGCCGGGAAATTAAGCGGTTCGCGGCCGGGAAATCGTACCCAGTGCCAATTACTCTGCCGATAACCAAGGTTACCCATCATTTGGCAGATTAGACCAGAATCAAACGCAGCAGACTTGTCTTTGTTCGGCCCAAGGAGTTTGAGCCTATAAGTGATAAGTGTCGGTTGGCGAACCCAAGAGAGCACCCGGCTGGACAAGGTCGAAACCTGGCGCATCAAATCGGTACGACCGGCGCCAACGCGCTCACCGTGGAAAATGAGGATAAGACCGCGCCTCGAATGCCTCAGATTCGGATGAAGTACGGAAGAATGATGAGCGCGACACCGACCATGACAAGCAGGAGGGCGTTGGAGACAAAGTACGGATAGATCATGAGAGCCAAGCCGCACACGAGTGGAACGACAGCCCTCTGCTTCCTGCCGTATATGAAGAAGCCAAGCCCGATTGAGCCGAACAGCAAACCCCAAAGCAGCGACGCTGTAGTCAAGGCGGCCTCACGCGATGCCTAAGGTTTGAATTCATCCGAGCGGCGCGGCTTGTCGCGCAGGCCCGGCGGAGAGCTTAGCGCTCACGATTCGCCAAAAGCTCAAGATCCTGAATGAGTTTGCGCAAGTCGAGCGACTGGAGTGCGCCGATCGCCGCCTCCCAGCGTCCCTCTTCGCAGAGCCCTTGAACCCCGCTATCCTCATAGGCCGCAACAGCGGCTCGTACGCACGCTGTGCGCACGGCTTCGGCGAGTTGGTTGGAGTCCATGAATAAGGGGCGAGGCCTGATGCACACCCTCAGGCGCGGGGCGCAGCCGGGCCATGCGCTGGGGCGCCTTGTTGGGCGGCTCCCGGAGCGGCCGGAACCAATCCATATCTGGACATGACTTCAAGGAGCCTGGCCCGATCAGGAGGGCCGCCCGCATTGACGATAGAACCGACATCCCGAAAGTACTGGGCGCCGATGTCGGGGGTCAAGACGATGAGCGCCCGGGCCGCTTCACTATGTGGATTGCTGAATTGATGGACCGACCCCCGAGGCGTGAACATCCATTCTCCCGGGCACAGGTCGCGCTCCACGCCGTCCACCGAGTAACGAAGCGTCCCCGCCAACACATAAACGCACTCTTCATTGCGCGTGTGGCTGTGGGGCGGCGGAACATTTGAATTCGGCGGCACGCTCAATTCGAAGACGCCCATACCGCCAGTGGCCGCGCCATCAATGAGATACCGAATGCTCATTTGACCGACCATGATTGGTTCTTGCGTTGATTCCATTACACCGACAGCCATTTTGATCTCCTTGTTCAGTGTCCGAAGGGTATCTGCAAGCGCTCGACGTTTGACACATCCGGCCACCGGAGCGCGCCGCACGCAGGCAATCTGCCGGCGCAGTGGGAGGCCGTCCGGCTGACCGAAGGTCGGGGCGTCACGACGGCGGTCCTTTCCTTGGCAGATGAATGATAGCGGCAGACTGCGTCGACGGTGTGGAAGACGACTTCCCAGCCTTGCGCAGAAAACTGGGCGCTACGTTCCACTGCTGCCCGCTGTCTGCGATAACCGTGACGGTCTTCTTGTTGTAACGAGTGAGCATGCCTGTCACAACCGGATGACCGTCAGGCTGAAAGGATACGCGATCGCCGATGCTGAATTCGAGCATTTGCGAGTGAGCGCGGGACGCATGAAGGAACTTGAGGCGAGCCACAATTCGATTGTTGAGATCAATCAGTTCGTCTTCCGAAGTTTGTCGATGTCGATGTTCATCAGCGCCGCCTGGTGGAGGGATGAGTCAGAAAATAGCGCAGCCTCGGCAAGCCAGCAACACCCAAGCTCGCTTGGGCGGCGCGAAGACACGAAGCGAAGCTTGCCTGCGGAGCGCTTACCTCCGCAGCGTGCCGAGAAGCGCTTGTTGGAGATCAGCTTACAAGTACCAAGATGGCCAGTCAGGACGTTTACCCCACACCTTCTCGCCGGTTGTCTTGTCATCAACCCACACCGCATATTTTCTTGGCGTGCACCAAAAACACAGTCTAACGCCGAACTCGTACGCATGGCCCGCTACCAAGTCAATTTCGATTGTTCCCTTGGGGTGCACGCCGAACTCAGCCGGATGATAGGCATATGCAATCACATGTCTACCCGGCAAAAGTCTCGCCCTCTTATAGCCGGTCCCTACACGGCTTTCGTCAATCAGTGTGACGATGCCGGGCAGTCTCGACCAGTCAAAAGTTGCAATAAAGTCGTTTCCAGGAGCGGTAAGGTTAGAGCCTACCCATTCACCCCCTCCCCGATATATTGGCGAAGTGTGCGCACAAGAAACGATCAGGGTCGACAGCAACAACAAATTCAGTTTGCTCAAGGGACTCATGCGCTGACGTTCGATATCAGCGCAAGCCAGCCGCGCGGCGCTCGAATTCGCGAAACGATTGCGGCCGTGCGCTGCATTGGATTAGATGGCGCGCCGAGCGGGCCTGACGGGTCACGCGCGCTTGCGCAGAAAGACATGGGCCGCACGTTCGCCCGCGACGTAGTTCGTGCATTCATAGCCCAAGGCGTGTGTATCGATGCCGTTCCACAGGTGCTCCCCGGAACCCAGCAAGACAGGCCGGATGGCGAAGTGCAGCTCGTCAATCAGGCCGGCGCGCAGATACTGACGGATGGTAGCAACGCCGCCACCCAGGCGCACGTCACGCCCGCCGGCTGCGGCGGTCGCCCGCTCCAGGGCGGCGTGTATGCCTTCGGTGACAAAGTGAAACTCCGTACCCCCGGCCATCCTAAGCGGCGGGCGCGGATGATGCGTCAGCACGAAGACGGGTGTGTGATACGGCGGCTCGTCACCCCACCAGCCCTTCCAACTGTCGTCCGGCCATGCGCCTCGGACCGGCCCGAACATGTTGCGCCCGAGTATCCAGGCACCGATTCCGGCAAAGCTTTGCTCGGCCATTCCATTGTCGACTCCCGTCTCTCCGTCGTCATGCCCATGCATCCTCCGCCATACGCGCGTGTGGAAGAACCACTCCATCAACTCAGGCCCGCGGACGCCGAGCGGATTCTGGAGGTCCTGGTTCGGTCCGGCGCCGTAGCCGTCGATGGAGATCGCGAAGCTCTGGACGCGGAGTCTGGACATCACATCCCTCGCTGTTTGGTCAGGGACGACCTATCCTCGCGCCACGTCGCGGGCCGGACCACACGATTGCGCCGGGCGGCCGATCGCGGTCCGCCGCCTAGATTGCGACGGTTACTTCGCATTCCTCGGCGACCGCAAGAAGTTTTGGAATGCCAGGCGGGCCGGCGGGGATCTCCCGGTCGATCGGTGGGTTCATGGTTCCATGCCTCCTTTGAGTCGAATTCGACGCGCGTTAATCGTACTTTGATGAATGGGCCGCGTCCACACGCCGGGGACGATCGGCGTGATCGCCTGCTGCGACGCCGCAGGGCTCTCGGCGTCATCCGGGCCCGCTCCCTGGCTTTGGCGGCGCCGCCTGGCTGGCCTGCCGCCTGTCCTGACCCAGGTGCCACAGGGCCTCCGCCTTGCTGCCGAGATACCAGAAGCTGGCCGCGAGGATAGCAAAAAAAACCGCCTTATGGATCGAATTCCAGAAGTACTCGAAGAACCGCGTGTACAGATTGATGAACAGAAAAGTCAATCCAAAGCCGCGCAGCATGGCGTCATCCTGTCTCAGCCCGTACCAGATGGCGGCAAGCGCCGCCAGGCCAAAGAGGACGGACCAATGCAGCAGTTCATATTGCCGAATGTGGCGCCATTCGGCCATGTCAGCGTAATTGCCGAAAATGGACATGATCCACAGCGCGACAAAGAGATTCAGCAGGCCGATTGCCTTGGTCTGAGGCGACAGGGACAGCAGGCGCTCCGTGAAACCTGCGGGACTGGCGGCGCGGCCGAGCTCCGCGGCAGAATGCTGACCGGCAATCCCGAGTCCGGCCAACGCCGCGCCAAAAATGACAAAGCGAAGCGGATAGTTCATTCCCAGGAAGTACATCCCCTGTCCGGACACGTATCCCGTTTCGGTTCCCATCCAGGCGCCCAGGGACAGCAAGCCGAACACCCAGACCAGCTTCGACGGAAACCACAGCCCCAGGAGCAGGTACAGAAGCGAAGCAAGCAGGAACAGCAGCGCGTAATGCCCCGTTCCGCTATCGACGGCGACACCGAAAAAGAACACCGACGTCGCCAAGGCGAGAACGCCCAGAAAGAACACAGCCTCGTTGCCGTAAACCCGATGCGGGTGGCGCTCGCGCAAGTCAAGGCCGCCCCAGAAAATGGCGGCGGACACGGTGGCGAAGAAGGCACACTTGATGATCGCGGGCGCGTTGAAGATGCGCCTCAGCAATTGCATCAGCACTTCATCAGCCAGAATGGCCCCCACGGCGATGACCAGGCAGATGATCGCAATGATGAACGCGTAGCGGGCCGTGCGCTGCCAGTCGAAGGGGGCAATGGCAATTGACTCATAGAGCCGCGCGGCGGTCTGCTCGTCGACGATGCCGCCTTGACGCCAGCGCCTGATGGCCTGAGTGACGATCGCATGGTGCTTCTTCCGCAAAGCTACGCGTGTATCAGATTGCTGTTCCGGCATGGCCCTGGGCTCCCCTTTATCCTTTGATCTTTCCTATAGCTGCTGCAGCCCGGCGTTGGATTGACTCCCTGGTGCGGCTCTATCTTGCCAGATCGCCTTGAATGATGGGTCGGGCGCGAGCGCGAAAATGACCAAGCAGCACCTTTAGCCAGATAAGCAAAACGACCAGGAAAGCGACCAAACCGCCGATCAGCCACGGCCCGGCCAGGTGTGGCGGCCGAACCCTATTCGCGGCAATCACCAGCCAGTGCACGTAGCAAAGAAACGTGACGAGCAAGCCCCCGAACCATATGACACCGGCGCGCAAGAACGCGATGGTCTCAGCGCATCGCTCCGGTGCCAGCCAGTAGTTCCGATTCGGGAGATTGATGCGAACCTTGGAACCGCCCAGGACCTGCCAGGTGACGAACACCATCAGCGTTGGCAGGCCGATCACAAACGCGATCATGAAACGTACGTAGAAAGCATGCGGCATGAAGCCGTTGGCCGCGCCGGATGGGCCAAAGTGTGAGGCAACCAGTGCCGGCAATCCACTGCTTGTGTGCCACACAAACGCGACTGCACACGCCACGAAAAGCACGAACATCAGCGGACCCCTGCCGTTCTGCATAAAGCGTTCAACGCCTGACATGAGCTGCAACGGCAGGCGCGCGAGGCATGCCGAAAGGCATGCGCTCGATGGAGCGGCTGGGCGCCAAGAGCACTTGCCGCCCGACCGCAATAGCGGGCGGGGATGGCTCACTGAAAAGCATCACGTATGCCCCAGCCAAACAGAAGAGTCCGAACAGAGACTCGAACGCGACGATGCCACAAAAGGCGACCGGGTTCCCGAGCGGTCTGCTCGGGAGAAACGGCCCATCGCCGCACGGCTCGCGCACTGGGGTCGAAGCGATTGCGAAGGAGTCCATATACGCATGGTTATAGTTCAAATGGCCACCACTAGAAGTAAGAATGAGCTTCGGGCAACGGCTGACCGCAGGTGCACACGCCCGAATTCTTTTCGTAGTCATTCATTTTGTGGCACATAGTGCACCGAATCCAAAGTGGATTAATGTGGTCGGGAATCCATACGCTGGTGTAGGCAGATTCGCCCAAACCGGCCCAGAACTTTCGCATCGCTTCCGCATGGGTGCCGCTGCCCAATAGCTGCCTGGTCTGCTCCGGCTTTTCCCAGGCCGAGATCGTTACGCCCCGGCCGCCAATCCTGATCAGAGTGACACCGATGAATCCTTCCATGCGCAACATCTCGGTTGCGGCAGCACGGCTTAGGGCCCGGATCTCCTCTGTCTCTTCGTCGGTGTTCCAGATCGTGGTGATGCCGAATGCTCCGGGTTTCGTCTTCTTGCCAGACTGCACCGCCACGGAGTTGCCAAAAGAAAATGGACCGACCGCGAACGGCTGTATGAGCACTTGCAGCCCTAACTGCTCCGCAAAGACCCGGGTATCGAAGTAACCTCTCACGGCTTTGATCCCATCCGTCCCGATTTCGATGACATCGGCCCCCGGAAGCGATACCGCCCGGCCTGTTGCCGGCAGTCCCCGAAATGCTCCCGCATTCGTGCCTTTCATGATCCACTCAGCCACAACCCTTCCCGGGCCGGCCTCTGCGACGCTCACGATTTCAAACGATAGATCGGGGAATGCATCCCATAGGCGTTTCGCATTGGCACCGATGGCATCTCCTGAGATTTCACCGGTAGTGGGATCGCGATAGGTGCCGTCATCTGCGAAAGTCTTGACTATCGCATCAGCGTCGTGTGCGTTCCATGCATCGAAATATTCATTGGCAATGTCCAGGCAGTTCATCATCGGATCCCTTGGTATTGTTGAGGTCATGCGGCGAATTGAGAAGCGCGGTCATTGGGTGCACCACTGTCGTTCGCAAGGAACCCCATCGTTGTCACCGTCCATCTGGACGTTGGGGCAGTTTTGCAAGAAGAACGTGGCTTCGGCGCAAGAAGTCATCTGCGAGCATCGGGTGCGACCATCGCAGCGAAACGCCGAAGACGTGGTTTGATCGCTCGACGGTGCCGCAACCATGGTTGCGGAGCGCCGCGGCGCGAGTATTCGGTGTAACCGTATGAAGCCAGAGCTGCAACAACGATAAGGGGAACGGCTCGCCCGATGAAGCCGCGCTTCTCGCCCCGGCGTTGGGACATGGCGTGGCTTCCAGGACGGACGGTGGGACGGCCAGGGCAACGCAGGTTCTTCGCTCGTGTCTTCCCGGCACTGTCGGTCTCAACTTCAAACGTGAGTGGTTCTCCGACCGTTGGGCGACGCCCATCTTTCGGAAAAGCAGAGATATGAACAAAGACCTCAGGGCCACCCTGAGCTGGGGTGATGAATCCGAAACCTCGACTATCATTCCACTTTGTAAGTGTGCCTTCGATGCGCATGCGAAAGGGCTAACGTCTAATTGAAGGGCAGTGGTCCAACGTTCAAGCTCGGCCGCGTCGCGAAGGGACGTCGGCTGGAGCGATTTGTTGGGCGCTGTTCGCAACTTGCTTCTCCAGAATTACCAGCGCGATTCCACCGAGTATGGCTGCGGACGCCAGTACCAAGCGCAAGGTCACGGACTCGCCAAGGAAGGCGATGCCACCCAAGGCCGCAATGATCGGAACACTGAGCTGCACCGTCGCGGCGCTGGTTGCCTTCAACGCAGGCAATGCTGTGTACCAAATAGCGTACCCTATTCCGGAAGCCAGCGCGCCCGAGGATACTGCGTACCAAAATCCAGCACTGTCCAGAGTCACGCGATCGTGCATCAGCACGCTCAACGCTGCCGCTATGGGAACGGCACGCAAAAAGTTTCCCGCCGTCACCCTGGTGGGATCTCCAGCTCCTTTCCCGCGCAAGGAATAGACGCCCCATGCAACCCCCGCGCTCAACATCAATACGGACCCTGACAAAGGCGGCGCAGAAAGACTTGGCAGCAAGAGGCCGACCAGTCCTCCAAGAGCCAGCACAAGACCGACGAGCTGCGGTCTCTGCAAATGTTCTCCCGCCCAAATGCCATGGGCGATCATCGTCGCCTGGACAGCGCCAAAGAGCAGCAGCGCGCCCGTTGCCGCAGGTAAGCTCACATACGCGAAAGAAAAGCCGGCCGCATAAACAAACAACGCAAATGCCGATGGCCAGTTGCCACTGCCGGCCCGTGTGCCCCGACTCAGGTGCGCGACTAGCCAAAGCGTTACTGCTCCCGAGACCAGTCGGATTGTGGTGAAGCTCGCTGCGTCAATGCTGGTGTGTTTCAGTGCGACGCGGCATAGCAGGGAATTTCCCGCGAATGCAATCATGGCCAGCGACGTCAGGGCAGCTATGCGAGCAATCGACATTTCAATCCTTCAGGCAGAAATCAGGGCGCCCACCGCTGTAGCCGGCGTGCAAGAGCAGAGCGAAGCAGTGCCTTGGCACGTCCGGGTTGATGGCGTTGCTGGGCATGAGCCATTTACAGTCAATTGCGACGTTGTGCTGGGGGCCGCTATGCGCCATCGGGATTCTGGACTGCATCAGCCAGATATCTATCCACATTCTCCTGCGTAATCACGTCAATGCCCGTATCGATAGCCCGAGGCAATTGAACGCCCAGCGATGCCTGCCACAACATCAGGACTGACATCGAGCCTTGCATTCTCGGAATGGTTGCTGAGGAAGACTCGATCACGCCTTCTTTAATGGCATCGAGTATGGGCTTGATCCCGTCCATGCTGACTACCGTTACCTTGCCGGCCTTCCCGGCGTTTTTGATAGCGCTCGCTATGCCGATCGGACCGGAAGCATCGCAACACAAGTAACCACTTAGATCGGGATGCAATTCGAGAACAGCCGAAGCTTGTTGGCGAGCAGTCTCAATGTCGTCATTGTCGATGCCGCCCTCAACAATGGTGATGCCGGGATACCTTCCCAGTACAGCCATCTGGGCTTCGTATCGTTCCTTGTGGTTTGGCGCCGTGGGATATCCCTGCATCACAGCCACCTTGCCAGCGTACCCAATCCGCTTGGCGAGACGCTCGGCCGCAATTGTTCCCTGCTGAGCAAAGTTGTTGCCAATGCTGGTGATGCCGGCATCTGGCGATGGCGAGTCGAAAAGAACCACCGGAATACCCTGAGCTCTTATATGGTTGATTGCCGTCATATGGCCTACTGCGTCGACCGGATCTACAGCGATGCCACTTGGGCGATTCATGGCGGCCTTCTCCAGAATCGTGTTTTGCTCGGCGGCGCCGGCAATTGACGGTGGCATATAGTCGACCACGATCTCGCGACCAAGCTCATGGCTTAGGATCTCGGCCTGAGCCTGGGCGCCTTTGTACACCTCTTCGAACCAGGGATGTGCGACTTTCGGGACAATGATGAATCGAAGCGTGTTTGCCATTTTCTTAAGTCCTCGTATAGAAAAATCAGAAGGCTAATGTTTGAGTTCAGCCGCTTGCGGAGGCTGGCGAGGCCAGTCCACCGCTGCCCGCCAAAGCCATGATGTCTGCAACTATCACACCAGGGTAAAAGACAAGGGGCAGGCCAACTAAGACGTAGCTGGCCGATGCAATCGTTTTTTTGTTCATGGGCTTATGGTGCCTCAGCGCCGCAACTCCTAGCCAAGCAAGTTGGGATTCAGCCGCCATAAGGAGAACGTGAGCGCCGAGGCGAAGCTCACCCAAGCGAGATAGGGCAACAGCATAAGCGCGGCAAGCCGCTGCAGACGCCAAAACGCGAAGATGGTGGCCGCAATTAGCAGCCACAGGACAAGGATCTCGGCGAGCGAGAGCGCGCCGAGATGCCACACGAAGAACAACCAGGTCCACAGTGCGTTGGCGAGGAGTTGAATGCAGAACAGCCAGAGGGCAGCGGCCGCGCCGCTGAAGCCATGTTTGCGCCAAACGAGCCATGCTGCCACCCCGATGAGGATGTAGAGCACCGACCAAACCGGACCGAACAGCCATGCCGGAGGGGCCCAAGACGGCTGCGAAAGCTGCCCGTAGAAGGCACCGGCGTTCGCGGAAGCAATGGCCCCAACGCCGCCGGCAACGAAGCTGGCGGCGAGCCAGCCTGCGAGCCCGAGTGATTGCCTTTGGAGCGATTGGTCTGTCATCAGCGCTAATTCTGGGGCCTAACGCCTTGGCGTTCACCTGCGTGCCACGCGGCGCGCCGTCAGGTGCAACGCCGTGTTAGGCGACATTCTGCCACGGCATTTGAAGACGCCCCACGCTTCACTTCGGCAATGAAGCCAGAAACTCCTCCAGCACCCAGTTGAACTCCTGCGGTTTGGCGACGAAGAGGGCGTGAGCTTGCGTGTCGATAACCTTGACTGGCATCTCCGGCCAGTCCGTGCGAACCTCTTGCGCTGCGGCGACGGCCCAGTCGAGCGACGAATAGACGAAGAGCACGGGGCGGTTCAGGGCATTCAGCAAAGGCCGCAGATCGGTCGGCCCCAGGAAGTAGAGATTGGCCACCATGATCGCGGCAGCGTTCGTCGGCGTGGAAAGGGCGGCTTGGGTCAGCGCGTCAACATATTTATCGGAAGGAGGCGTTCGAATCATGTCTTCGACGAATTTGCGCGTCCAGGCTTTTCGGTTCACTTGCACACCTCGAATCGTCTCGTCGGCGTACGCAAAGGCGGTCTGCGGGTCTACGAAGACAGGATGATCCACGAGCACGAGGGCTCGGATGCGCTTAGTGCCGAAGTCGTGCGCGCAGACGAGAGCTTCCTGCATTCCGAGGGACCAGCCCACGACGACGGCGGGCTCACCACGCAGGTGCTCGAGCAATTCGCAAACATCGCGCCCGCGCCGCGTGGCATCGTATCCCTCCGTGGGCTTCTGGGAACGGCCTTGGCCGCGCGGGTCGAGGGCCACCACCCGGTGGCGTGTACTGA
>DASQBT010000012.1:0-9087 GCA_035635075.1 Thiobacillaceae bacterium
ACACCCATTTACACCCAATTTCGAGCCACATCTATTAAGGCATGGGTTTGCACCCAATCTCGCACGGGTTGGTTCTTGCGGAGAATGACTGGCCTATTCGCCGCAACTGGCGTAGGCATATCGCTTGGTTCGTGGGCGGAACAGCGCCTTCGTGGACTCCTGCCAAGTCATTCGGAAGGACACCAAGATGGCGGGAACCGGTGCGATCAGGCAAGAAAAAACCCAACCGAGAACGGCTGGGCTTCGGGTATTGGTGGAGGCGGCGGGAATCGAACCCGCGTCCGCAAGTCCTCTGCAGGAAGTTCTACATACTTAGTCCGGTGATTTGGATTTAACCTGCATCACGCCCGCCGAACAGGCTTGATGCCAGCGAGCCGCCTTATGTTTAACCTTGTCCAAAGCGGCCCTGGATAAGGCGATCACACTGATATTACCCTACTGCCGGTTGCCCGGCCCCGCTCGTATGCTAGCGGGTGCAGGGTCTGGCGCAATTAAGCAGCCAGAGCGTACGTTTCGTCGTTTGCGTTTAAACGATTTCGGTTGGATTTACGAGGTCGGCCGACCCTCGGTATGCCCTCCACTGTTTTGCAACCCACGTCGAAGCCAGGTCGCCCCCAGTATTGCTGAATCAGAGCCTGCGGCGAGCCGAAAGTTCCTCTGCAACAGCTTCATTATACCTCACGCCCAGGGCAGAACCTGATGGCTGATGGCAACGGCCACCAGGTATGCGAATACCGCGAGGGCGAGGAGGAAGGCGGTGATGCGGACCGGCCGGGTCTTGCCGCGCTTCAAAGCGAAGGTGCCCAGGGCGATGTAGGCGATCAGGGCCAGCAGTTTGGCGGTGAGCCATCCGTCTACGAAAGGGTATTGGCCCAGCAGCACGGCCAGGCCGATGCCACTCGCGAGCAGGACGGTGTCGTTGACGTGGGGGAGGATTCTTGCCCATTTGGCCTGCAAACGGGGCGAGTCGGCGAACATCCAGAGGCCGCGCGTGACAAACAGGACGAAGGTGATAACGACGGTGGCGACATGGACGTGCTTGAGCAGGCTGTAGTCGATCATGGGTGCTTTGAGCGTGGCCGGTTCATCAAGGTGGGCATGAGTGGGTTGCTTCGGAGGCGGGGTTTTTCAACTGGACAGCCGCGTCGCTGCGCTCCTCGCAAGGACGTCATTGACAGCAATATGCGGCACCCCGTGGCCGTCATCGCGAGGCCGCAGGCCGTGGCGATCCGGCAAGGGAATCCTCATTCAATATCAGCCAAGGTAATCCAATACCTGCGCCGGGCTGGCAAGCAGGCCGCGTGCCCCCCAGGTGTGGGGCTGGTCGGTTGCGCCCAGATAGCCCCACAGTGCCACCAGAGCCGGCATTTTGGCGGCCGCCGCAGCTTCGACGTCGCGCGCCGCATCGCCCACATAGATGCAGTATTCCGGCTCCTGCCCGGCCAAGTCTGCGGCATACAAGAGGGGGCAGGGATTAGGCTTGGGCTGGGGACAAGTGTCGCCACTGACAATGCAGGCCGCCCGGTCGGCCAGGTCCAGCATCGACAGCAGCGGCTCGGTGAAACGCGCGGGCTTGTTGGTGACCACGCCCCAGTCGATGCAGCGGCTTTCCAGTTCGCCCAGCAAATCCAGCACGCCGTCGAAGGCGCGCGAATGGCGGCTCAGGTTATCAGCGTAGAGTTGCAGGAATTCCTCTCGCATCGGACCGAAGTGCGGATCTTCGGGGCGCAGGCCAAAGCCCAGTGACAACAGTCCGCGCGCGCCGTTTGAGGCCTCGGGGCGGATGAGTGTGTCTTCCAGCGGAGCCAGGCCATGCCGCGTGCGCTGCAGGTTGAGGGCGTGGCCCAGGTCGGGCGCGGTGTCGACGAGGGTGCCGTCGAGGTCAAAGAATACGGTCTTGATTTGTGTCATGGGCTGATTTTACTGGATTGCATCATCGGCTGCGCCTCCTCGCAGTGACAGCAAGGGCGCCGGGTCTTCTTGGCGCGGTTGCTTCGCTGCGGAGCTCAGCGAAGCCGGTCAAGTTACACAGGCTTCTGACAGGCGATCATGTAGTTGACGTCCACATCCGCCTCCAGTTTGTAGACCTTGGTCAGCGGGTTGTAGGTTAGCCCGGTGAGATCGTGCATTTCCAGCTCGGCCTCGCGGACCATGCGCGCCAGTTCGGCAGGCTTGATGAACTTGGCGTAGTCGTGCGTGCCCTTGGGCAAGAGTTTCAACAGGTATTCAGCGCCGATCACGGCAAACAGGTAGGACTTCGGATTGCGGTTGAGCGTGGAAAAGAACACCCAGCCGCCGGGTTTGGCCAACTGGGCGCAGGCTTGGACAACGGACGCGGGATTCGGCACGTGCTCAAGCATTTCCATGCAGGTAACGACGTCGAAGCTGGCGGGGTGCAGGGCCGCCAGTTCCTCCACCGGGATCTGCTGGTAGTCAATCTGCAGGCCGGACTCGTACAGGTGCAGGCGGGCCACCTTGAGCGCTTTTTCCGCCATGTCCACACCGGTGACTGCGGCGCCTTGCGCGGCCATGGATTCGGACAGGATGCCGCCGCCGCAGCCCACATCCACCGCGGTCTTCTTCGCCAGCCCGCCGCAGTGGTCCACGATCCAGGCCAGCCGCAGCGGGTTGATCTCGTGCAGGGGTTTGAACTCGGAATTCGGATCCCACCAGTGGTGGGCCAATTCGGAAAACTTCTGGATTTCGGCGGAATCGACGTTGCTCATGATGTGGTAAGGGGTGGGAATCAGGAATCAGGAATCGACCGTGGAAAGCTTATTGGACCAATAGCTGGCGCGGGCTTTCAGGTCCATGACGTCGACCTCGGTCAGGCGCCCATTATCCACCTTTAACCGTCCATCCACCCATACGTGGCTGACCTGCTCTCGGCCGGCAACATAGACCAGATGGGACAACGGATCGAACACGGGTTGCAGGTCGAGCGCCGACAAATCCACGGCCACGATATCGGCGCGCTTGCCGGGCGCGAGCGACCCCACCAGGTCTTCCAACCCCAGGGCGCGCGCCCCGCCCGAAGTGGCTGATTTGAGCGCGTCATGGGCGGGCAGGGCGGCGGCATCGTTGGCAAGGCCCTTGGCCAGCAAGGCGGCCAGACGCATCTCGCCGAACAGGTCGAGCCGGTTGTTGCTGGCGGCGCCGTCCGTGCCCAGTCCAACATTGATGCCCGCATTCAGCATCTGTGCGATGTCGCCCAGGCCCGAGGCAAGCTTGAGATTGGAGGCCGGACAATGCGCCACATGGCAGCCGTGGCGGGCGAGGACGTCGACCTCGGGTTCGCTGAGGTGAATGGCATGGACACCGATGAAGCCCGGTCCGAGCAGGCCCAGCCGCGCCAGCCGCTCCAGCGGGCGCACCCCGTAGCGGGTTTCGCTGTGGGCAATTTCTTCCCTTGTTTCGTGCAAGTGGCAGTGGACGGGCGCGCCGATTTGTCCCACCAGCGTGGCGATCTGACGGAAGCTCTCGTCGCTCACCGTGTAGGGCGCATGCGGCGCAAAGCAGAACGACAGGGCGGCTTCCCCTTTGAATTTGTCGCGGCAGGCGAGGCCCTTGGCCAGATAGTCCTGAGCGTCGCTGGCATAGGGGGTGGGCTGGTCCATCACAATCATGCCGATCGCGGCTCGCATGCCGCATTCCACGGCGGCCTCGGCAGCCGCGTCGGGGAAGAAGTACATGTCGTTGAAACAGGTGACGCCGCCCCTGAGCATTTCCGCGCAGGCCAGCAGGGTCCCGTCCTCGACGAAACGGCTGGAGACATGTGCCCGTTCGGCGGGCCAGATATGACGCTCAAGCCACTCCATCAGCGGCAGGTCATCGGCAAAGCCGCGCAGCAGCGTCATGGCGGCATGGGTATGCAGGTTGATGAGCCCGGGAATCAGGGCGTGCTGCGGCAGGCTGAAGGTCTGTTCTGCAGCGTAGCGCGTCCGCGCCTCCGCAGCAGGCAGGATGTCCAGAATTGCGCCTCCATGGACGGCCAAGGCGTGGTCGGTGAGCACTCCGGCTTGCTCCACGGGGATGAGCCAGCGGGGAACGATCAGGGTGTCGATGGGCTGCGGCATTCGGGGATTGTAGTCTGAATAGTGAAGCCAGGTAGGGTGGGCACGCTTTTGTGCCCACGCGAATTCAAAGCAGCGTGGGCAACGCGTTGCCCACCCTACAAGGCTCGGGAAGGCTTGTTTGCCATGTTAGAATTATGGACTTTTAGGTCTGCTGTTTTTCCTCATGGAACAATTCGCCAAGGAAACGCTTCCGGTCAGCCTGGAAGAAGAAATGCGCCGCTCCTATCTGGATTACGCCATGAGCGTAATCGTGGGGCGGGCGCTGCCGGATGTTCGCGACGGCTTGAAGCCGGTTCACCGCCGCGTGCTGTACGCGATGAGCGAGTTGGGCAATGACTGGAACAAGGCTTACAAGAAGTCGGCGCGCATCGTCGGCGATGTCATCGGTAAGTATCACCCGCACGGTGACACCGCGGTGTACGACACGATCGTGCGCATGGCGCAGGATTTCTCCCTGCGCTATCCGCTGATCGACGGGCAGGGCAACTTCGGTTCGGTGGACGGCGACAATGCCGCCGCCATGCGCTACACCGAAATCCGCATGGCGAAGATCGCCCACGAACTGCTGGCCGATATTGACAAGGAAACGGTCGATTTCGGCCCGAACTACGACGGCTCGGAGCACGAGCCGCTGGTGCTGCCGGCCAAGATTCCGAACCTGCTGATCAATGGATCGTCAGGCATTGCGGTGGGCATGGCGACCAACATCCCGCCGCACAATCTCACCGAAGTCTGCGATGCCCTGGCGGTCTTGCTGAAAAATCCGGAAACCACCATCGACGAATTGATCGAGATCGTGCCTGCGCCGGATTTCCCCACCGCCGGCATCATTTACGGCACCGGCGGGGTGAAGGATGGTTATCGCACGGGCCGCGGCCGAGTGGTGATGCGCGCCACCTGCCACGTTGAGGACGTGGACAAAACCGGTGGCAAGCAGGCGATTATCATCGATGAATTGCCCTATCAGGTGAACAAAGCCAATCTCCTGATCAAGATCGGTGAGCTGGTGCGCGACAAGCAGATCGACGGCATCGCCGACCTGCGCGACGAATCCGACAAGTCCGGGATGCGCGTCTACATCGAACTGAAGCGCGGCGAAAACGCCGATGTGATCCTGAATAATCTGTACAAGCAGACGCAGATGCAGGACACCTTCGGCATGAACATGGTGGCCCTGGTCGACGGCCAGCCGCGCCTCCTCACCCTGAAGGACATGCTGGAAGCCTTCCTGCGCCACCGGCGCGAGGTCATCACCCGGCGCACGGTGTTCGAACTCAAGAAGGCGCGCGACCGCGGCCATATCCTCGAAGGCCTGGCGGTGGCGCTCGCCAACGTGGATGAAATCATCCGCATCATCAAGGCGTCCGAAACCCCGGCCATCGCCAAGGAGCAGCTGTTGGCCAGGGCATGGCGCTCGGCCTTGGTGGAAGAAATGCTGGCCCGCGTGAATCCGGATTTCTCCCGTCCCATAGGCCTGGGTGCCCAGTACGGCCTGCACCCCGACGGCTATCACCTGTCCGACGTTCAGGCTCAGCGCATTCTGGAAATGCAGTTGCAGCGCCTGACCAATCTGGAGCAGGACAAGATCACCGGCGAGTACAAAGAGATCATGGAGCGCATTGCCGACCTGCTCGATATTCTCGCCAATCCGTCGCGAATCACCGCGATCATCGGTGAGGAACTGGCCGAGATCAAAGCCCAGTTCGGCGACAAGCGCCGCTCGGTAATCGTCCAGGATGCGCAGGACCTGAGCATGGAAGACCTGATCGCGCCCGAGGACATGGTGGTGACGCTGTCGCATGCGGGCTACATCAAGACCCAGCCGCTCGATGATTATCGCGCGCAGAAGCGCGGCGGCCGCGGCAAACAGGCGGCAGGGACGCGTGAAGACGACTTTATCGAGCGCCTGTTCGTGGCCAACACCCACGACTATATTCTCTGCTTCTCCAATCGCGGGCGGCTCTACTGGCTCAAGGTCTACAACGTGCCGCAGGGCGGCCGCGGCAGCCGCGGCAAACCCATCGTCAACATGCTGCCGCTCACCGAGGGGGAAAGAATCAACACCCTGATGCCGGTCAAGGCCTTTGATGACGACCACTATGTGTTCATGGCCACCGCCAACGGCATCGTCAAGAAAACCCCGCTGTCCGAGTTTTCCCGCCCGCGTTCCGCCGGCATCATCGCGGTTGCGTTGGACGACGAGGATTACCTGATCGGCGCGGCCATTACCGACGGCAAGCACGACGTGATGCTGTTCTCCAACGGCGGCAAGGCGGTGCGCTTCGACGAGAACGACGTGCGCCCCATGGGTCGGGTTGCGCGCGGCGTGATCGGCATGCGCCTGGGCAAGGGCCAGCAGGTCATTTCCCTGCTGGTAGCGGAGGATGAAACCGACTCAGTGCTGACCGCGACCGAGAATGGCTTTGGCAAGCGCACCCTGATCACGGAGTACACCCGCCATGCGCGGGCCACCCAGGGCATGATTGCGATCCAGACCACGGCGCGCAATGGCAAGGTGGTGGCCGCCACCCTGGTGAAGGAGGACGACGAAATCATGCTGATTGCCACAGGCGGCGTGCTGATCCGCACCCGGGTGAAGGAGATCCGCGAGATGGGCCGCGCCACCCAGGGCGTTACCCTGATCAACCTGGACGACGGGGAGAAGCTGGCGGGGCTGGAAAAAGTTGTTGAGAGCGATGAACCAGAACCAGCAAACTAAGTAGCAAATCCATTAATCATCAGGCGAATTAATCATGACGATCTACAATTTTGCCGCCGGTCCGGCGGTCCTGCCCAAGGAAGTCCTGCTGCAAGCCCAGGCCGAATTGCCTGACTGGCACGGTTCCGGAATGTCGGTGATGGAAATGTCCCATCGGGGCAAGGAATTCATGGGCATTGCCGCCCAGGCCCAAGCCGACCTGCGCGAGCTGATGAACATTCCCGCCAACTACAAGTTGCTGTTCCTGCAGGGCGGAGCGTCGAGCCAGTTCGCCATGGTGCCGATGAACCTGTTGCGCGGGAAGACCGGCGCGGATTATCTCAACACCGGAGAGTGGTCGAAGAAGGCGATCAAGGAAGCGAAGAAATTCGGTAGCGTCAATGTGGTGGCGAGCAGCGAGGACAAGAACTTTTCCTACGCACCGGCGCAGAGCGCCTGGAAGCTGGACCCCAACGCGGCCTATGTCCACTACACTCCGAACGAGACGATTGGCGGGGTGGAGATCTTCTGGACCCCGGCCACCGGCAGCGTGCCTCTGGTGGCCGACATGTCCTCCACCATCCTGTCGCGGCCGATCGACGTTTCGCGCTATGGCGTCATCTATGCCGGCGCGCAAAAGAACGTCGGCCCGGCCGGCCTTACCATCGTCATCGTACGCGAAGACCTGATCGGCCAGCCCGTGGCCGGCACGCCGACCATGTTCGACTACAAGACCCATGCCGACAACGACTCCATGTACAACACCCCGCCGACCTACGGCATGTATATCGCCGGCCTGGTGTTCCAATGGTTGAAGAAGCTGGGGGGAGTGGCAGGGATGGAAGAGATCAACGTGGAAAAAGCCAGGCTGCTGTATGACTACCTGGACAGCACTGCCTTTTACCATTCTCCGGTGGCAAAGGAAAACCGCTCGCGCATGAATATTCCCTTCACCCTGAAGGACGCTGCGCTGGACGAAGCCTTCCTCAAGGGCGCCAAGGAGCGCAGCCTGCTGCAGCTCAAGGGCCACCGCTCGGTGGGCGGCATGCGCGCCTCCATCTACAATGCCATGCCCAGGGAAGGCGTGATGGCGCTGGTCGACTATATGAAGGACTTCGAGAAGCAAAATGGCTAAGGCCTACCGAATCCAGACCCTGAACAAGATTTCCAGCCGCGGCTTGGCGCGCTTGCCGGCCAATTATGAAGTGGGCGACGGGATAGCCAATCCCGATGCCATCCTGGTGCGCTCCGCCAACATGCACGACCTGGACATTCCGGCCAGCGTGCAAGCCATCGGCCGGGCCGGCGCGGGCACCAACAACATTCCGGTTGGCAGAATGAGCGAACGGGGTGTGCCGGTGTTCAACGCGCCGGGGGCGAACGCCAATGCGGTCAAGGAACTGGTGGTGGCGGGCCTGTTGATGGGGGCGCGCAACCTGATTCCGGCAATCAGCTTCGCCGGCAGCGTAAGCGGCAGCGACGAGGAAATGCACAAGGCGGTGGAGGCGGGCAAGAAGAATTTTGCCGGCATCGAATTGCCCGGCCGCACCCTGGGCCTGATCGGACTCGGGGCGATCGGTTCCCTGGTGGCGGATGTTGCCATCAGGATGGGCATGAATGTGATCGGTTTTGATCCGGCCATCACCGTGGAAGCGGCTTGGCGCCTGCCTTCCAGCGTCAAGAAGGCGGGTTCGGTGGAGGAGGTGGTGAAGAACGCCGACTTCATTTCCCTGCACGTGCCTCTGATCGACGCCACCCGCAACCTGATCAATACCCAGCGTGTGGCGCTGATGAAACCGGGCGCCGTGCTGCTCAATTTTGCCCGCGAGGGCGTGGTCGACAATGCCGCGGTGGTGGCGGCGCTGGACGAGAAGCGCCTGCGCGCCTACATCTGCGATTTCCCCGCCAATGTCCTTAAAGGCAGGCCGGACGTCGTGACCCTGCCGCATCTTGGGGCGTCTACCGAAGAGGCGGAAGAGAACTGCGCGGTCATGGTGGCGGAGCAGGTGTCCGATTATCTGGAAAACGGCAATATCCTGAATGCGGTCAATTTTCCTAATGTTCATATGGACCGCGAATCCACATTCCGGGTGGCCATCGCCAATGCCAACGTGCCCAACATGCTGGGGCAGATCTCCACCGCCATGGCGGAGGCCGACCTCAACATCCACAACATGGTGAACATGTCCAAGGGCGGCATGGCCTACACCCTGGTGGATGTCGACAGCGCGGTTGCGGACGCCGTGCTCGACAAGATCCGCGCCATCAGCGGTGTGCTCAATGTCCGCTACCTGCCTGCATGAGTGACGAGCT
>DASQBT010000013.1:0-13420 GCA_035635075.1 Thiobacillaceae bacterium
GATCGCGGCGAACCAGGGAATCTAAGGAGTCTCTGATTGAGTCTTTCATGGGTCGCGTTTACACGAAAAGTGGTCAGATATGGTACGCCCGCGTAGGGCGGAGCAGGGGCCCCTTTGGGGATGTGACCCCGGAGCGGGATGTGGGGCGCCAGATGCGGGCGTCCGGCATCACCTTCGCTGCCCGATCCCCTTCGGGGCCCCTCGGGCAACGCTGCGGGGCGCCCCCGCGAGGAAGGTCGTAGCGAGACTACGATGCCGAGGAGCGCAACGCCGCAGATGGGCATTTTTCGTGCAAATCCGGAGGGCAGGGGCTTGGCGGGCGATCTGCTGTGTCGCGCCGCTTGGCATCGTAGAATGACTACGACCTGCGCGGCGCTTCGTGCATCTCATCCCGTCAAGCCCCTGCGCGGCCCATGCGGGGCTTAAATCAGAGGTTCCAAGATGTTCACTCCCACCCGCGATCAGGCCCGCCGGTTCTTGTTCGACACCTGGGCCAAATTCCAGGCCCGGCAGCCGCTGGAGGGAGCGGCGAGCATGGCCATAGAAATAATCCTCGCGCACCCGGAGTACCATCGCATGCTCAATCAGCCGGAACGCTATCAGGATCAGGACTACCCGCCGGAGCTCGGCGAGACCAATCCCTTCCTGCACCTTTCCATGCACCTGGCGATCGCCGAGCAGGTTTCCATCGACCAGCCGGCGGGCATACGCGAGCGCTACGAGCAATTGCTCAAGCGGCACGGCAATGCAATGAGCGCCCAGCATGACGTCATGGACTGCCTTGCGGAAATGATCTGGCAGGCCCAGCGCCAGGGAAGCCAATACAGTTCGGCCGTCTATTTCAGCTGCCTTGACGCGAAACTGGGGCTCAGAACGTGAGGAAGCTACTCATGGAGCCCAAAATCTTTGGCCTGCCGGGAGTATCCTCTGAGAATTCGGACGCATAATAGGCGTGTTTACGCTCCACCGAGGTGGCCCATGAGCGCTTTCCTGCTGCGTTTGTCGATTCTGTCTGCCCTGCTGCTTCCGTCCGGTGAATCGGCACTTGCCCAGACACCCTTATTCCCGGAGCCTGCGGTCCAGGTACGTCAACAGGACTCCAGCTTGATCATGGATATCAGTTATCAGGTCCCCGTCCCGCCTCAGGAAGCCTGGGCGACGCTGACCGATTTCGAGAACCAGCCCGCCTTCATGCCCAATCTTGAGGTCAGCCGGGTGCTGCAACGCTCAGGCAACCGTCTGCAGATCGAGCAGAAGGGCGCCGCCAAGCTGGGCATATTCAGCTTCCACTATGAATCCCAGCGCGAACTCGAAATCACTCCCTACCAACTCATACGCTCGCATTCCCTGTCGGGCAATATCCGCATGGAAAGCACCCTGGCCCTGATCCCCAGCGGGACAGGTGGAACGCGCATTGCCTACCATGTCATTGCAGTGCCCAATCTTCCCCTGCCCACCAGCCTGATAGCCTCATATCTGAGCGGCATGCTGCGCGACCAGTTCAAGGCGATAGGTCGGGAGATGCTTCGGCGCACGAAAATAGCCAATAACAGCGGCCAGCAAGCCATGGCTCTTAACTAGAAAGAGCGAGGCTCAACAAGCGAACGGCCGGGTAACCGGCCGTTTTTTGTTTGCACAATCGATATCAGTATTTTGTCGCCAGGCCATTGCGGCTGCCGAAATACGCCGCCAGATCAGCCATGTCCACCTCGCTCAGGCCGGCCGCCTGGCCGTTCATGATGGCATTCTTGCGCTTGCCGGACTTGTAAGCCTTCAGGGCTTGAAAAAGATAATCCGGATGCTGGCCCGCGAGCTTGGGAAACATGGGTGAAGTGCTGTTGCCGTCGGGGCCATGGCAAGCCGCACAAGCGGTGGATTTGGCCTTGCCCGCCTCGGCATTTCCTTCGGCATGAACAGGAGCAACCGCAAGCGCGGCCGCAAATAGAGCAATTGTCAGTGTGGATTTCATGATCTTTTCCGCTCTTTCACTTGGCCGGTCCGGTATAGGAAGAGGCATAGTAGGCCGCCAGATCTTCCATATCCTGGTCACTCAAACTGGCGGCGATGGCGCGCATGGTCGGGAAGCTGCGATCGCCGGACTTGTATTCCTTGAGCGCCGCGACAATGTAATCCGCATGCTGACCGCCCAGCTTGGGCACGCTGTATGGGGTGGGATAAGCGGTGCGCCAACCGGGAATGCCATGGCAGCCTTCACACATGGCGTTTTTTTCCCTGCCCGCAACCGGATCGCCCGCGGAGAAAGCCGATGAGGCAAATAGTGCACCCACGACGGCAGCGCACACAATTATGGGTTGTGCGAGTTTCATGTTCCTCTTCTCTCAATTGGTTGGTTGTGCGCCCTGACTGCTCTCGCGGCAACCTTGCGCTGACGCATTTTATTCCGCTTTGGCCGCCAGCCGCAACACGGAATAACTTTTGCTGAGGCGGCGCCTGGAATGCCCGAAACGGCCCGGGTGCGGCGAGCTCGCTGATGCCGAATGAATAAATGCGCCGGTCGGGTAGAATTCGCGCATGAATCCTGCCGGGAAATTCATGTTTGATGCAGCCGCCTGCCCTCCTTGGCGCTATAAGCTGCTGCCCGTTATTGCGCAGCCAGGTTCGCTTTCCGGAATGCGCCGTGAGGCGCCCAGTGGCGAGGCGCGACTTGGCTAAGCGCCTGACTCGCATCACCACCCGCACCGGCGATGACGGCACCACGGGGCTGGCAGGCAACATTCGGGTTAGCAAGGATGCGCCGCGCATTGAAGCGATGGGCGAAGTAGACGAGCTCAACAGTCAGATCGGCTTGCTGCTCACCGACAATTTGCCCGAGCCGGTGGCCGAACTGCTCACCCGCATCCAGCATCACCTGTTCGACCTGGGCGCAGAATTGGCCATGCCAGAACACGCAGGCGTCACCCAAGCCAAGCTGGCCGCCCTCGATGAAGCTGTCGCTCATTACAACGCGGCCCTACCCCCGCTTAAGGAATTCATCCTGCCCGGCGGCACCTACGCTGCGGCCCTGTGCCATGTCTGCCGGACCGTCTGCCGCCGGGCGGAGCGCCGCATCGTGACGCTCAATCAAAGCGAAAAGCGCACGACGCTGCTGGTTCCCTACCTCAACCGCCTCTCCGATCTGCTGTTCATATTGGCCCGCGTGCTCAACCGCGAAGCCAGCATGGACGAACCGTACTGGAGCCCGGGCCGCTGAAATCCGCCTTTCACGGTGGAACTAACGTGAACGTCGCAAAGCGTCTCAATAGACCCCCGTCCCCGCAAGAGGGGGGACGGGGTGACGGGAAAGATCATGATTCGGGCCAGCGTGTACGGCCTGATCGTTTAGCGGCGAAGCGAATTGCATCCCTGAGGTTGTTGAACGGCGTGCCCCATGTGCTGACCTTCACGATGCGCATCGAGGTCTGGTCTGGCGCGTCATCAGGCGGACCGGCAAAGAGCTAAGACTGATCCGTGTGCGGAGCAAAAATTCTAGAACGCCCTAACATACACGCTGAAGGTTCTAGCGTTGGTTGATGCGCAGAGGCTCCACCATTGCGACATCTTGTTGCATGCGACGAGGTTGTGTGCCTTGTTGCCAGTGGCCAATTGCGTTTGCGATTCGTAGAACCAGTGGAAGTTGCCCGACCGCGTCATGCTTTCAGGACCATACTTCTTTCTCAAGTCAACGAGGATATTCGCGATCGTCGCCTGCTTAAGCAGGGGAAAGTGCAGGCCTGGGTTCGACCTAGCTACAAATCTCTCTATAGGAGGACCTGTCGGCTCCACGATTACGGACTCATTCTGCGCCTTCGTTTTGAGGCTTGAGATGGGCGCGGTCTTCGGACTGCCGCCTTCTCGCAGCGGGATCTGGGCAAGCATGAGAGAATTGCCGGCGAAAGCCGGGTTGTCGGCCTGAAGCGCCATCAACGTTCCATCCGGCGTCATATCCAGCCTGGTCCCTTCAACATCCGCGAAACCCAAGGATGCGTTGATCTGGGCTGTTCGGTCAGGCGTACCGAAATCACCCGACGCGTCCTGCGCGGCTACAGGCAGTGGGCAGACGCCCAAAGCCGGGAGCAGCGCTAGAACCGAAATAATTTTTACAGCGCAGACGTACATCTCAGATGGTCTTCTTTCCGGATTACCGCTTGGCTGGGCCGGACTGTCCTGCCTAAGCACCTCTGAAGTGATCAACGTAGCATCATCATGAATCAGTGCAACATGAGGTTACGCTGATTCATGCTCCCCGCCCCACATACGAGTTAAGAGGTTTTTCAAGGGAATGTCCATAAGGCTTTCTTTAGACGCGGCGTCGAGGCGACGAATGGCGGGTGATGCTGAGGGGCGCAGGGGAGGCGAAATACCGAGAATCTCAGAAGCTCGCAATCTGGCTGACACCTCAGTATCCGAGAATCCGGATTACCGTATCTTTTGCGTGCATGCCTAACTGTGAGAAGCGTCCCATTTATCCACAAAACCCGTGGATAAGTGCCGATGAAAAATTAGGAATTTGAGACAGAGAGGGTTTGAGGCGGGCTTGTCCAAAAAATAAGCAATATGTTGGCGCCCTCTTGAGATTGACAGACTACCGGGTCAAGGGGTGCAGGACAAGACATGGCGGCGCTCACACTCGAAGGTGTCACTGCTTACTCGTGGCGGCAACACGGGAAGGGTGAAGGAGGACGCCGGCGTCGAGGCGGCGAATGGGGGATGAACGAGGTGTCCGCGGATGATTCCGCCCGATCCCTTGTATGAAAGAAACTCGTGCGATCGGGCCACGCCCTGCTTATCTCTTCTTTCTGTAATACCCCACCAGGTCGCTCTGAGCGAGGATATGCCCATGCATTGCCTTTTCCAGGTTGGCTTTGGTGGCCGGATTCAAAACCGGCAGGACGGTGTCGAGCGCATACAGCTTGTGAATGTATCGATGGCGGCCGATTGGAGGGCAGGGGCCGCCATACCCTTCCCGCTTCCAGTCGTTGAGGCCCTCGCGTGCGCCAGCCGGCAGTTCAGGGGACTTGCCCTCCTCGATTCCTTTGGCATTGGGCGGAATGTTGTACAGCACCCAATGCACCCAGGTCATCCTGGGGGCTGCAGGATCGGGGGCATCCGGGTCGTCGACAATCAGCGCCAGGCTTTTGGTCCCGGCCGGCACCCCCGACCATGCCAGCGGCGGAGGCTGGTCGCCTCCCTCGCAGGTGTATTTGCTCGGAATGTCCGCAAACTGGGCAAATGCACTCGATTTAAGCTCCATGGGTTTGCTTCCCTCCACGGCGTAAGCGGTCCCGCCCACCATAAGCGCGAGGCTCAAGCCGATTAGACCGTGTGTTGATTCCCGCATGAAACTCCATCCATTAGATCTGAAATATAGACACCCTCATCGGTCTCATCTAGCCCGATAGGGTGCGCTCGATGCGGCGGTCTGGAATGAGCCACATGAGCGCGACGAAGATGTACAAGCCAAAGGCGACCCACCGGTTCACAAAAGAGACCGCAATAGCGACGGCGTAAATCAACACGGAAGTCCTGCCTTTGACATCCTTGCCCACCGCCTTGGCGAGCGCGGAGTCGCGCCCGTCATGACTGATCAGTGCGCGACTAAGAATGAAATAGGCAATTGCCGCCATGATCAGAACCACACCATAGAGCGCGACGGGCCGTGCGGCAAAATGGTTTTCGCCCATCCAGCCGGTGACGAATGGAACCAGGGAGAGCCAGAACAGCAGATGAAGTTAGCCCACAGGATGCGGCCGTTGACCTTGCTCGCGGCATGCAGCATGTGGTGATGGTTGCTCCAGTAGATGCCGAGGTAGACAAAGCTGAGGACATAGCTGATGAACACCGGGATCAGCGGACCCAGCGCGGACAGGTCGTCGCCGTGCGGCACTTTCAGTTCCAGCACCATGATGGTGATGATGATGGCGAGCACCCCGTCGCTGAAGGCCTCCACCCGTCCCTTGCCCATGAGTATTCCCCTAGGGTCTGGCCCGCAGCCTCATTTCAAGCGTCCATCATGAAACACCAGCCGGGGGCTGGCGTCTGCATCGAAAGCAAGCCGGCTCAGCGCCGCATGGCCTACCTCAATCCGGTATGCACGGTTCAGCGGGACGTCCAGCACATGCGTGAGGGCCATGCGCATGACGCCGGCATGGCAGATGATCAGCAGATGCTCGTGCCGGTGACGCGCAACGATTTCATCCAGCGCCGCGACCACCCGCCGGTAAAATTGCTCAAGCGGCTCGGCGCCTGCCGGCCGGGCATTCACCGGGTCAGCCCTGAAGCGCGGCAGTTGCTGCGGATTTTCTTCGTTGAGCTGGGCGGCAGTCTTGCCTTCCCACACGCCAAAGCATACTTCTTTCAATCGCTCATCGACGTGCAAGGGCAGGCCATGGTCGACAGCAAGTTCTTCGGCAAATTCACGACAGCGCGACAACGGGGAGGAGATGACCTGCTGCCAGGGAGCGTGGCCTCCCAACTTTTCGCGCATCTGGGCCCAGCCCTTTTCCGACAGCGGGTCATCCAGTTGGCCGCGATACTTGCTGCCGCCCAGAGGCTCACCGTGGCGCATGAGGTCGATGAGGGTTTCGTTCATGCCAGCGCCTCTCTGTCATTGCGAATACAGCGATGCAATCCAGGGGTTCCAATCCCTTGTTCATAGTGGATCGCCATGGGCTTGTACTTCGCGATGACGGCCGTGGCGCCATGCGCCTCGTTGACATAGGGCTGCCGTGGGAGCCACTGCTTACTGCTCAAGCCCGGCGCCCTTGAGGCAGAGTGGTAGTTTCCACGCACCAAGTCGGCGCTCTGCTGGCGTTCGCGGGCGCGCCGATCCCCGCTTCGTGAGGCCCCTCTCTGCTGCTCACGCCAGCGCCTCGGATACCTTCGGCTTCAGTTCCGACTCCCCAAGTCGGCGCTCTGCTGGCGTTCGCGGGCGCGCCGATCCCCACTTCGTGGGGCCCCTGTCTGCTGCTCACGCCAGCGCCTCGGCTGCTCTTGGCTTCATTCTTGCCACTCCACGTCGGCGCTCTGCTGGCGTTCGCGGCCGCTCCGATCCGCTGCGCGGGGCCCCTCTCCGCTGCTCACGCCAGTGCCTCGGCTGCTCTTGGCTTCATTTCTTGCCACTCCACGTCGGCGCTCTGCTGGCGTTCGCGGCCGCTCCGATCCCCGCTGCGCGGGGCCCCTCTCCGCTGCTCACGCCAGCACCAGATTATCGCGGTGGATCAATTCGATTTCGTCCACGTAGCCCAACACCGCCTCGATCCGCTGGCTGGCCACGCCGGCAATGCGGCGCGTTTCCTGTGCGCTGTAATTGACCAGGCCGCGCGCGATTTCCCGGCCTTCCCCGTCAATGCAGGCCACCACTTCGCCGCGCTCGAAATCGCCCCTGACTTCGTGCACGCCGACCGGCAGCAGGCTTTTGCCTTCTTCCAGCAGCGCCTTGACCGCACCATCGTCCAGCTGCAGTTTTCCGCGTACCTGCAAATGATCCGCCAGCCATTGCTTGCGCGCGGCCACCGGCGCGGTGCGCGCCACGAGTTGGGTACCGATGAGTTCGCCTGCGGCGAGCCGCAACAACACCTTGTCTTCGCGGCCGGACGCGATGATGGTGTGGGCGCCGCTGCGGGCCGCACGCTTGGCCGCCAAGACCTTGGTAAGCATGCCGCCGGTGCCGACATGAGTGCCTGCGCCACCCGCCATCCGCTCCAGCTCGGGGTCACCCGCATGGGCTTCTTCCACCAGCTTGGCCTGCGGGTTCTTGCGTGGGTCGGCTGTGTAGAGTCCCTGCTGGTCGGTGAGTATCACCAGGCAATCGGCTTCGATGAGATTGGTGACCAGCGCTGCCAGAGTGTCGTTGTCCCCGAGCCTGATTTCGTCTGTTGAGACGGTATCGTTCTCGTTGATGATGGGCACCCCCTTCAAGTCCAGCAGGGTGCGCAGCGTGGTGCGCGCATTGAGATAGCGGGTGCGGTCGGCCAGATCTTCGTGGGTCAGCAGCACCTGCGCGGCGTGCAGCCTGTGGCCGCGAAAGATCGATTCATAGGCCTGCACCAGGCCGGTCTGACCCACCGCGGCGGCGGCCTGCAGCTCGTTGATTGCCTTGGGCCGCCTGTTCCAGCCCAGACGCTGCATTCCCTCGGCAATCGCGCCGCTGGAGACGAGCACCACCTGCTTGCCCTGCCCGACCAGGTGGGCGATCTGCTCCGCCCAGCGCCCTAGGGCCGCGTGATCCAGCCCCCGACCGTCGTTGGTGACCAGCGAGCTGCCCACCTTCACCACCACGCGCTGGGCCTGGACCAGCACCGACTGACGCTTGATTGTCATTGGTATTGGGCCTGCTTCAGGTTGCGCACCGCTTCGGCACTATTTCTTACCCGGATGCCGTTGGGGCAGAAGTAATCTTCATACAGGGACTTGTGATAGGACAGCAGGGAGCGAAGCTTGTACGGCTCCCATTTCGCATGCTGGTTCTTCGACCAGCTGTTATCCGCATGGCCGAAGGCGTAAATCTTGTACTCGCCCGAATCGCAGCGCAGGCCCTCGAAATTAACCGTGCGTGCGCCACGCGGCGAATCGATGACCACGGCGTAACGCACCACGCCGTCCGTTCCCACGCTGAGCGACGCGGCATCAATCGCATAGCGGTTGGCCGTGGCCGAAGACACCGTGAAGGCGAGCAGATTCTTCTGCTTAGGATACGCGGGCAACAGAGCCTGCACTTCCTGCCAGGGTCTCGAATCGTCTTCGAACTTGTTCTCCGGTGAATCGCCGAAGACGAGCGGGTCGCTGGCAACCCCCCAGGCGGGCAGGACGGTCAGACTCAGGACCAGAAGCAAGAATTTTTCCATGCAGCAATTCTAACCCGACGCGGGTTTTCCAGTCCCCGGCGACCTTCCGATTTCGCATCGCGCGCAGCAGGTCACCGCACAAAGAAGGCGCAGTCGTGTGCCGAAATGCGCCATGCCTGTGCACTGCCCCATCCCACACCGCGCGCAAAGCGCTTATTTCACGCCGTGATATATCTGGCATGGCGCTTGCTGAGCCTGAGGCGTGAGTTCAATCGGAGCAGCAACATGCGCAAACCCAAACTCGTTCTGGTGGGCAACGGCATGGCCGGGGTCCGGGCCGTGGAAGAACTCCTCAAACTGGCACCTGAGCGCTATGAGATCACCGTGTTCGGCGATGAACCCCACCCCAACTACAACCGCATCCTGCTGTCTCCGGTCTTATCCGGCGAGCAGCAGTTCGACGAGATCATTCTCAACAGACATGAGTGGTATGAGCAGCACTGCATCACCCTGCATGTGGGCAAGCGTATCGCTTCCATCAACCGGGCGGCGCGCAAAGTGGTGGCCGAGGACGGCACTGAGGCGCCTTATGACCGGCTGATTCTGGCCACCGGATCCAAGCCCTTCATTCCGCCGGTGGCGGGTGCCAGCCTGCCCGGTGTGCTGGCCTACCGTGACATTGCCGACGCCGAAGCGATGATCGAGGCGGCTGGCAAGTATCGCAATGCAGTGGTCATCGGCGGCGGCCTGCTTGGCCTGGAAGCCGCCAACGGCCTGAAGATGCGCGGCATGGATGTCACCGTGGTGCACCTGAACGACTGGCTGATGGAGCGCCAGCTCGATCCCACCGCCGCTGCCCTGCTGCAGAGATCGCTGGAGTCGCGCGGCATCCGCTTCAAGCTCGCCACCCAGACCGAGGCACTGGCGCAGGGCGAATCTGGCCGGGTGTGCGCGGTGCGCTTCAAGGATGGCAACACCCTGGCCGCCGATTTGGTGGTGTTCGCGGTCGGCATCCGCCCCAACACGAGCTTGGCGGAATCGGCCGGCATTTTCTGCAACCGCGGCATCGTGGTCAACGACACCATGCAGACTTCCACCGATCCGCGCATCTATGCGGTGGGCGAATGCGTCAGCCATCGAGGCGTGGCTTACGGGCTGGTGGCGCCGCTGTTCGAACAGGGCAAGGTGCTGGCCAATCATCTGGCCGAATTTGGCATCGCGCGCTACCAGGGCTCGGTCACATCCACCAAGCTCAAGGTCACCGGCATCGACCTGTTCTCCGCCGGCGATTTCATGGGCGGTGAGGGCACCGAATCCCTGGTGTTCTCCGACCCTGCGGACGGCACCTACAAGAAGCTGGTGCTCAAGGACAACAAGCTGGTGGGCGCCTGTATCTACGGCGACACCCTGGATGGCGGCTGGTACTTCAACCTGCTGCGCGAGGGCACCGACATCAGCCAGTTCCGCAAGACCCTACTGTTCGGCCAGCACAACGTGGGCGACTCCGGCCACGGCCCCGCCGAGCGCGTGGCCGCCCTGCCTGACTCCGCCGAGATTTGCGGCTGCAATGGCGTGTGCAAGGGCCAGATCATCAAAGCAATCCGCGCCAACAAGCTGTTCACCCTGGACGAGGTGCGCAGCTACACCAAGGCGTCGTCTTCGTGCGGATCCTGCACCGGGCTGGTGGAGGCGGTGCTGGCTCACACCGTGGGCGGCGACTATTCAGCGGCGCCGAGCAAGAAACCGCTGTGCACCTGTACCGACCACAGCCACGACGAAATCATCGCCACCATCCGCGACAACGAACTCAAGTCCATGAGCGCGGTGTTCAACTTCATGGAATGGAAGACGTCGGATGGCTGCGCCACCTGCCGCCCCGCGCTCAACTACTACCTGCTGGCACGCTGGCCGGCTGACTACCAGGACGACGCCCAGTCGCGCTTCATCAACGAGCGCGCCCACGGCAACATCCAGAAGGACGGCAGCTTCTCCGTGGTGCCGCGCATGTGGGGCGGACTGACCAACCCCAGGGAGCTGCGCGCGATCGCCGACGTGGCGGACAAGTTCAAGGTGCCGGAAGTAAAGATAACCGGCGGGCAGCGCATCGACCTGTTTGGGGTCAAAAAGGAAGACCTGCCCGCGGTGTGGAAAGACCTGTCCGACGCCGGCTTCGTATCCGGCCACGCGTATGGCAAGGCGCTGCGCACCGTGAAAACCTGCGTCGGCAGCCAGTGGTGCCGCTTCGGCACCCAGGATTCGACCGGCCTTGGGGTCAAGCTGGAACAACTGACCTGGGGTTCCTGGATGCCGCACAAATTCAAGCTGGCAGTTTCCGGCTGCCCGAGGAATTGCGCCGAGGCCACCATCAAGGATTTTGGCGTGGTATGCGTGGATTCCGGCTACGAGCTGCACGTGGGCGGCAACGGCGGCATCAAGGTGCGCGTCACCGACCTGTTGTGCAAGGTCGAGACCGAGGATCAGGTCAAGGAATACTGCGGCGCCTTCATCCAGCTCTACCGCGAAGAGGCCCACTACCTGGAGCGCACCGCGCCCTGGGTAGAGCGGGTCGGCTTGAACCATGTCAAGCAACGCGTCGTCGATGACGCCGCGGGCCGCGCCGAGCTGTTCGAACGTTTCAAGTTCAGCCAGCAATTCGTCCAGATCGACCCCTGGAAGGAAAGGGCCGAAGGCAAAGCAGCGCAGGAGTACCAGCCCATAAGAATTGCCGTCGCGAGTTCCCAGCGCAAGGTCGAGAGACAAGACCATCCCGCCGCTCACCCCGCTCAACTCTGCACTGCCACTGAGTAAAGGAGTTCAACATGTCTGACTGGACCGAAATCGCAAGATTTGACGAAATCCCCCGCCGGGGGTCGCGGGTCATCGAGTTCGATACCACGCAGGTCGCCGTGTTTCGAACCGCCGCGGATGAAATCTTCGCGCTCAGGGACAAGTGCCCGCATCGCAGCGGCCCGCTGTCGCAAGGCATCGTGCACGGCAGCAAAGTCACCTGCCCGCTGCATAGCTGGAAGATCGACCTCGGCACCGGCGAGGTGGTACTGCCGGACAAGGGCTGCGCAAGTACTTATGCAACCAAGGTCGAAAACGGCCGCGTGTTCCTCAAGCTGGCCTGAGGAATCGGCTCATGCTGTTCGGACGCCACAAGAAAAATCCGATCAAGATCGTCGACAAGGGCGTGGTGGAATGGAAGTACGCCGCCTGCGGCTACTGTTCCACCGGATGCTCCATCGAGGTAGGGCTCAATGCAGATGGCAAGCCGGTGGCCTCGCGCGGCGTGGCCGATGCCGACGTCAATCGGGGCAAGCTGTGCTTGAAGGGTATCTTCGAGCATGAGCTGTTTACCTCCAGTGGGCGCGGCACAAAGCCACTCACGCGCCCGCACTGGCACGATGCATGGCAGCCCGCCACCTGGGATGCCGCGCTCGACCGCCTGCACGACGAGATCAAACGCATCCAAACCAAGCATGGCCGCGATTCCTTCGCCATCGTCTCCACCGGCCAGATGCTCACCGAGGAGTTCTATACGCTGGGCAAGCTGACCCGGGGGCTCATTGGCACCAACAACTACGACGGCAACACCACCCTGTGCATGTCATCTGCCGTTTCCGGCTACAAGCGCAGCTTCGGCTCCGATGGACCGCCCGGCTGCTATGAAGACTTCGAACACACCGACTGCCTGATCGCGTGGGGCTCCAATCTGCCGGAGCAGCACCCCATCATCTACTGGCGCATGAAGGAAGCCCAGGAAAAGCGCAACTTTCCGCTCATCGTGGTCGATCCGCGCGTCACCATGCTGGCGCAGAATGCGCACCTGCACTTGGCGATTACCCCGGGTACGGACGTGGTGCTGATGAATGCCATGATGCACCTCATCTTCAAGGAGGGCCTGGAGGACAGGCGCTATATTGAGGCGAATACCACTGGCGTTGACGCCCTGCGCGCCGAAGTGGGTAAGTACGACCCAGCGACGGCTGCCAAGATTTGCGGCATCGATGAGGATACCATCCGCGTGGTGGCTCGCACCTTCGCCAAGGCTCCCGCCGCCATGCAGATTTGGACCATGGGCATCAACCAGTCCACCCACGGGTCCGATGGCGTGGTCGGCATAAACAACCTGGCGCTCCTCACCGGCAATGTCGGCAAGCCCGGCGGCACCTCCCTCTCCATCACCGGCCAGTGCAACGCGATGGGCACGCGCGAGTGGTCGTCCTGTTCCGGGCTGCCCAATTATCGTTACTTGGAGGACCCTCAGGACCGCGAGGAAGTGGCGAAATTCTGGAACGTCGACCCGGAGTTCTTCCCCAAGAGGCGGGGCATGTTCCAGACCGACATCTACCAGGCCATGGAAGCCGGCCAGATCAAGGGGCTGTGGCTGGTTGCCACCAATCCCCTGTCCTCGCTGCCCAATACCTCGCGCATCCGCAAGGCCATGGAACAGCTCGAGTTCTGCTGCGTGCAGGACTGCTACCAGGACACCGAGAGCGCCCAGTACGCGCACCTCTACCTGCCCGCGGGCACCTGGGCGGAAAAGGAAGGCGTGATGACCAACACCGAGCGGCGCATCAATCTGGTCAAGCCTGTGACCCAACCGCCCGGCGAGGCCAAGCCCGACCTGTGGA
>DASQBT010000014.1:0-4258 GCA_035635075.1 Thiobacillaceae bacterium
CCAGGTGGAAAGGAGACGGCGCACCAGATCATCAACACCGGCACCGTAGAATTGAAGTACCTTGCGGTCAGCACCAAACTGTCGCCCGAGATTGCCGAGTATCCCGATTCGGGCAAGTTTGGCGTCTTGGCCGAATATCCGTCGGGTACAGACGGCCAGCCACGCGGGTTCCGCTTCGTGGGACGCGAAAGCCTCGCCATCGATTATTGGGATGGGGAGTGAAGTAAGCTATTCTTCGGAAAACTGTCCGATGGCGGCGATAAAAAGGCATGGCTGTGCGGCTGGTTCAGGCGCCAATTCGCCGTGTCGTGGCAAGCAAAGGTCCTGCTCGAAAGGGGTGAGCGAAGATGCTGGTCTGGTTAGCACGGTTCATTGAGCGTCATCCTGCCCTCCATCGTCTGGCTCTTGGGGTCTGGCGGCACTTTCCTCCTCGGCTGGCCGGGTTTCTGAAAGGCCAGTTCGCCATGAGTTGGGTGGTGGGCGCCGTTGCGGTGATGGTCGACGAGCAAGCCTCGCCGCCGGAGGTGCTGCTGGTTGAGCACAGCTACCGGCGCAAAGGTGCCTGGGGCCTTCCAGGCGGCGCCTTGGATTCGATTCCTGGTGATCCGGCAAGCCCACGCAGTACGCCATCACCTGATGATGTGCTCGAATCGGCGCTGCGCCGGGAGGTCTGGGAGGAATTGGGCCTCGAAGTCACGGCGATTCGCCTGCTTCGGGTCGACGCCATCCCCTATGTTGCTGAGGAACCCGGTCCCTACCGGCTGGATTTCTACTTTCGCTGCACGCCTCGACTGGGCTTCGCGGCGCTGAGAGCAGATTTGGCTTCGGGAAAGCGGGGGACCCGCTCCCCCGAGATCAGCCAGCTGCGCCTGGTTCCGCTCACGGAGCTCGGGCACTACGATCTCTTTTCCGCCGACGCGCGGTTTCTGAACGAAGATCTGCTCCGACTCGAACCGGCCCTTGCCCAAGCAACGTCAGGACGCAGCGAGGGGGTAGCAGGGGTGACCGCGTTATTTCCCGGCAAGCGATGAATCGTTGATGCGCTGCCTCCCGCAACGCCGCCGGATGCGAAATCTACTTCGGCGGCAACGCATTCACCCCTGCCAGACTCCATAGCCCGATTCTCGGAGATCAATTGCCAGCTCCACTTCCATATCCCGGGCGCCGTCGTAGGGCATCGGGTTATAGATTTCGTAGAGATCCGGCAGCAGCCGCAGCCCGAATTTCTGCACGTAACGATTGGACTGGATGCCCGCCTTGTGCTTGTCGAAGCGCAGGTCGGGATCCAATCCCGTCATACCCACGTAAACGCACGGTTTGCCCGTGACGTAACCGGGGTTGGCCTTCTTAAATCGGCCTTCGTAAAGAACATCTTTCGACAGTTCGATCACATAGACGTGATAGTGGTCGCGGCGTCCCATGGAATCGCTCCAGCCAGTGCAGATGCGGCTTGATGGCACAGTTTACTGCGCCGCAAGCGCAATGGATATTCGATTGCCAGGGCTCAAATCGGTTCTCGCGCCTGAAAGACACAGTCCAACGCAGAACGCTCCTGTTCCGAAGGTCGGCTCGCGGACTGCTAAGGCCACCTTGGATCAGCGTGGACGATTCATTGACAGGGGTTCATTGTGTAGCTATTAAGGAATATGAGCAGGCTCATGCTCGCGGCGCAGCCGGCTGTTGTGGCGACGACGCATAATTCCGGAATCTTTGCGGAAATATGGCCGGCACTTGAGGTACCCATCCCGTTTTAGCTCGTTGACATAGAGCCGAAGATTTGAAGGTGCTCCCATATGTTCACCAGCAATCCGTTCACGCTCCTCACGGAATACCTCCCGCCTTTTGTCATGCAGGCCTACGTTGTCCTGATGATATTTGCGGTTGGCATTGGAACGGCATTCGACCTTTACCACAAACGCAGTGCAGAGTACTTCGCGCTGCGCAGGAGCAAATCGAAAGCGGCGGCACAGAGGCGGCTTGGCGCTGGGGAGATTGCTTCGCTGGCGATCAGGACCGTTGGCACCGAGATTGCAAGTTCCGGGGAGTTCTGCAAGTGGAAGCGGCGGCTTTCTCATTTGCTGATGTCATACGGCTTCGTCATCTACCTGATCGCCACTGTTGTGATGGTGTTTGTTTATGCGACAGCCGCGCATACGCCGATCATCCTGACCGCGCTCTGGAACATAGGCGCGCTGATGGTTCTCATTGGTGGCTGCTGGTTTTTCTTCATTCTCAAGGTAAACGTCGCCCATGAAGGCCACTCGCCTTTCTACCTGATGCACGCCGACCTCTTCATCGGCAGCCTGCTGGCGAGCGTGGCATCCGGGCTGCTATGGCATTTTGTGCAAACGATGCATGGGGGCGCGACCGCGACGCTGGTGTTGTTCGCCCTCTACATCCTGTTTACGACGTTGCTCTTTGTTTCGGTGCCCTGGTCCAAGTTTGCCCACATGTTCTACAAGCCCATGGCGGCCTTCCAGAAAAGGCTTGAGGAGGCAATGGGCGCGTCCGACCTGCCAAGGCCTGCTGCCGGTTCCAACATCAGGAGGTGATGGGCATGCCAACCTACGCTGACATGACGAAATGCGATGGCTGCGGAGAGTGCGTGGATATTTGTCCTTCTGACATCATGCACATCGACCCGGTCTACCGGCGGGCTTACAACATCGAACCCAATTTCTGCTGGGAGTGCTATTCGTGCGTGAAGGCGTGTCCGCAGCATGCGATCGACGTCCGCGGCTATTCCGACTTTGCGCCGCTGGGTCACAAGGTCCGGGTTCTCAGGGAAAAGGAGAAGGGCTCCATCTCATGGAAGATCAGGTACCGGGACGGACGGGTGAAGGAGTTCACCTTTCCGATCAGGACCACGCCCTGGGGTTCCATCAAGCCGCCATCCGAATACGAAGCACCCGAGACAAGCGGACTGAGTTCGCCAATGCTCGCGCATGAGCTTGCTGCACTCAAGGTCGCGGCGCTGCCTGTGCTCCCGCTTGCGGGAAGCAAGACGCGGCCGGTGTAAGGCCATGGCGCTTTTTTCATCCAGAAAAACCGTATTCGTCGATTCCGACGTTCTCGTCATAGGCGGCGGCTTTGGCGGATGCGGGGCAACTTACGAATCCAGATATTGGGGACGGGACCTGAAGATCGTACTGGTCGAAAAGGCCAACATCGAGCGGAGCGGCGCCGTTGCACACGGCCTCTCGGCGATCAATTGCTACATGGGCATGCAGTGGAACGAAAACCATCCCGATGACTTCGTGCGCTACGCGCGAGGTGATCTGATGGGCCTGATAAGAGAGGACCTGGTGTTCGACATCGCCCGGCATGTCGACTCCACCGTGCACAAGTTCGAGGAGTGGGGTTTGCCCATCATGAAGGATCCCAAGACCGGCCATTACCTTAGAGAAGGGAAATGGCAGATCATGATCCACGGCGAAAGCTACAAGCCGATCATCGCCGAGGCCGCCGCGAAGTCTGCCACTGACGTCTACAACCGGATCATGGTGACGCATCTGCTGATGGACAAGGCGCGTCCCAACCGGGTCGCCGGCGCGGTCGGCTTCAGCGTCCGCGACGGCAATTTTTACGTATTCAGGGCGAAAGCGGTGATCGTGGCGGCCGGCGGCGCCTCCCACATCTATCGGCCCAGGGCAATCGGCGAAGGTACCGGAAGGACGTGGTATGCGCCCTGGAGCAGCGCGTCAGCCTACGGTCTGCTGATCCAGGCGGGCGCCAAGATGATCCAGATGGAAAACAAGATTGTCCTCGCCCGCTTCAAGGATGGCTACGGCCCGGTAGGCGCCTGGTTCCTGCTGCTCAAGTCCTATGCCACCAACGCCTACGGGGAGAAATATGAGGAGTCAAGGTTCAACGAGATCAAGGCGCTGGTCGGGGCGTATGCGGATATCAAGCCGATGCCGACCTGCCTGCGCAATCACGCCATGCTGGAAGAAATGAAGGCCGGCCGGGGGCCCATCTATATGCATACCCAGGAGGTGCTCGATACCCCGGAGAAGGAGGAGATCGGCTGGGAGGATTTTCTCGACATGACGGTCGGTCAGGCGGTTGTCTGGGCGTCGCAGAACATCGACCCCAAGGAAAAGGCGTCCGAGTTGATCACCTCGGAGCCTTACGTCATGGGCTCTCACGCCACGTGTTCGGGTGCATGGGCGAGCGGACCCGAAGACTCCGCGCCGCACGACTACCAGTGGGGATACAACCGGATGACGACCATCGAAGGCCTGTTCGGGGCCGGGGA
>DASQBT010000015.1:0-2480 GCA_035635075.1 Thiobacillaceae bacterium
GATTGAATGCCGCCCCGCCAGAGGTTCGGCAGGTGGGTTACATCAGTCTTTTCGCTCCGGGTGCTGCGGGAAAAACCGAACGCCGCTCGACCTGCGACGAAACATGACTCATAAACAAACGATTTCTGAATGCAATTTGAACAATTATTGCACATTTGGCCCCGTTTACGCAGTGTTGCTAGCCCTCAAAGTTTCTTCGCGCAGGGATCGCAAGCTTTGACGCAGTCATGGGTTGTTGCTGGACTCTCATGCCCGAGCCAAGAGCGAATCACGCTGATTTCGACGCGGCTTGGACAAAAGATGCATCGCCGTGGGATGACGGATCGTATGTGGCGAGAACCGTCGCCTTGCGAAGTCACGGTTGGTCTCGGTCGTCGCAGCCCCCACTAGCAGCGCGAGTCTTTGGTCAACATTGTTTTCGTCATCGCATTCCTTCTGCGATTTCGCGAATGCAGCCACGGCATCGAACTGCCGACGCGAAATCGGCGTTAACACGCCATCAGGCAGCTTAGCCGGCCAGCCGAACCACGAGGAAGATGACTGCGGCTCCCAGGCACGTCAGCCCGATCAGGCCCAGGGCGGTAGAGGACGGCGCTCGGGAATGGGCTTCGGGCAAAATGTCGGAGGCGGCGATATACAACAGGAAACCGGCAAAGAATCCCAGATAAATGGTGAGAACCGACGGAGGGACTCGAACGGCAAGCGTCGAAGCCGCACCCAGCACCGGGGCGAGGGCGTCCAGTGCCAGCATGGACAAGGAGCGGCGCGCCGAGTTTCTATGCACCAGCATCAGGCTCACCGTGTTAAGCCCATCGCAGAAGTCATGGCCAATCACGGCGATCGCCACCGTAATGCCGACTGCGGGTGAGACCTGAAATCCCAGGCCGATGCCGACGCCGTCCATGAAGCTGTGGCCGATCAACGCAAGGGCGGACAGTACGCCCATCCGCGGGTGATGATGAGCGGCGTAATCGGCCTCGTGCGCATGATGGACCAGAACGAATTTTTCCAGCCCGTGAAACAGCAGAAAGCCGCCAAGCAGGGCGATCATTGCGCCGCTGGCATCAATCCCCTGTTCGTGGGCCAGGCGGAAGATCTCCGGCAGGATGTCGAAGCTCACCACGCCCAGCAGGACGCCGGCAGTGAAGCTGAGCACCAGGTGCAGGCGCTCGCGGAATCGGAGCGCGAACAGTCCTCCGAGCAGGGTCGAAACGAACGTGGCGAACGAGAGCAAAATGGCGCTCATGGATTTTTCGGGCAGATGGTCCGGGGCGTGCTCGACCCCAGACCGGGCCTGCCTGAGGCCTCATGGTAATTGGCTGGACGCGTGCATGCGTTAAGCTGGCCATGATACCAATACCACGAAGGCCCGCGGGTAATTATCCTTTGCCGGCTTGCCCGGGGCGGATGGCCAGGAACAGCAAGCCGTCATTGCGCTTGATGAGCAGCGGCACCGGCTTGCCGTTCGGCAAAGAGTTCACCAGGCGCTTCATCTGGTCCACGCTGCTGATGTCCTTGTTGTCCAGAGACAGCACAATGTCGCCCGGCTCAATGCCTGCGGACTCGGCCGGGCCGGGCCCCACCTCGGTCACCCGTACGCCGCGATTGAGGCCGAGCTGTGTGCGTTCGGCCGGCGAAAGATTTTCCACTTCCAGATTCAGGCGGGATGAGGCGGGTTCGGCGCTCGCCAAACGAGCTGCCTTGTCTTCGGCCAGCTTGGCGATGGTCACAGTCAGCTCACGCTTCTTGCCGCCGCGCAAAATCTCGACCTGGGCCGCCTGGCCCGGCGGAGTGAGCGCCACCAGCGGGGGCAGGTCCTTGGAACTTTCGACCGGCTTGCCGGCGTAGCTCAAAATCACGTCTCCGCTCCTAATCCCCGCTTTGGCAGCCGGACTATCGGGCAGCACCTCGGCGACCAGCGCGCCCTGCGGCGTGCCAAGGCCGAAGGAGCTGGCCAAGTCCTGGTTCATGTTCTGGATCGATACGCCCAGCCAGCCGCGGGTGACGTGGCCGCTTGCCTTGAGCTGGTCGGCGACATTCATGGCAATGTCGATTGGGATGGTGAAGGACACGCCCATGTAGCCGCCACTTCTGCTGTAGATCTGCGCATTCACCCCGACCACCTTGCCGCTCAGGTCGATCAGTGGTCCGCCGGAATTGCCGGGATTGATGGGCACGTCGGTCTGAATGAAAGGAACATAGGTGTCGTCCGGCAGGTTGCGGCCGAGTGCGCTGACGATGCCCTGCGATGCGGAATGATCGAAGCCGAAGGGCGAACCGATGGCCACCACCCATTGACCGACTTTGAGTGCCTTGGCGTCGCCGATCTCAACCGTGGGCAGGCCTTTCGCCTCAACCTTGATCAGCGCCACATCCGACAGGTCGTCTGCCCCCACCACCCTGGCTTTCAGCTCGCGCCGGTCATTGAACTTGACGGTAACTTCGCGGGCACCGTCTACCACATGGGCGTTGGTAAGGAT
>DASQBT010000016.1:0-2212 GCA_035635075.1 Thiobacillaceae bacterium
AACCTAAGCGTTTGAGCCGCCGCGCGATATCGCGATACCGAAACACTGCAAGTCGCCCCATTTAACGAGAGCATAAAAAGCTGGGGGAGATCAGGCGGCTTGTTTGACTGGAGGGACCTTGGCTTTTCGAAAGTTCGGATACCACCGCCGAAACGTCTGATCCAGTTCATCATTTAGGACTTTGGTGCGCGCCTGCAACAGCAGGTGCGCCCCGCGCGGAGTCCACTGCATCTGCTGCTTTTTTACCATCCGCTTGCTCACCACCTCGTTCACGGTGGACTCCACGAATCCGGCCGCGATGAGGTCGCCATTGCGCCAGCGCTCGCCGTAATTGGGAATAAAGCGCTCGTTGGCCGGGATGTAGGTGTGGAACTCGCCAATCGCCTTGGTCAACTTCTTGCCGGATTCAGGCAAGGCTTCTTCTCCCGCCAGCATCATCTCCAACGCTTCGATCTCGTCGAGTGCCCGGAATACATTGCCGTGCCAGAGATACCACTTGAGGCTTTCCAGTCGCTTCCCGGCTTCAGCCCGGAATAGCCTCTCATCCTCGGCCTCACCGATTTTTTCCGGCAATCCCTTGACGGATTGGCCCATGACGGTCAGCCGCATCGTCACGTGGAACCAGTCCAGATAATGGTCGGCTTCCGGGTTGAGATACAGCTGCAGGTCCCGTACGTCGTCGCCACCGTCGGACAGGCAGGTCACCTGCTGGTTCATCTGCATCCCTTGCGATTTCAGCAATTCGAATAGACGCCGCTTGGGTTTTTCATCGTAAGTTTGAACAAAGCCGAAGCATTGGTTGGGACCCTCTTCCGGCATACTCTTGCCCACGATGACTTCAAAGTGCGTTTGCTTGTTGTCCCACTGTCGCACATAGCCGCCATCGATACCGATCGTGGGCGGCACTGGGGGCCGGGGAAGTGCTCCCCATTCGCGGGGACAGCCGTCAATGAAGGAGAACTGCTCGGCCCCCAATTCCGCCTCGGTGCGCTGGGTCACCTGCTGCAGATGATTGCGAATACTAGCGGCATGGAGCTGCGCGTCGAGGGGCAATACGCCGGCCAACAGCTTCGCCGTCATGTCGAAGGAAACCCGTGAGGCCCACTTGGTCTCCAGATAGAGGCGCTCCGGCGCGGTGTGCTCGCCAAGCAATTCGGTGAGCGGGCTAAAGCTCAGGGTGTCGTGCGGCTGGCAAGTGCAGTGGAACAGGCGGGGACTGTGCAGCTCCAGGTTGCCGAATAAGGTACGGAACACGACGGAGTGAGCGCCCGTGGATAAGCACGCCTTGCCGCACTCCGGACAGTTCTGGCGCTGTTTCAGGTAATCGGCGAGCTGTTGTCTGACCACGGCTTGCTGCATCTCCAGCAACAGCGTCTTGGCTTCGGCCAGCGTGAGACCGATGTCCTCGATCCCTTTGGCGTCCCGATCGAGACAGGCAATTTCCTGCACCGCCTCACCGGCCTCGGTTTCCATAATCATCTGTACTTTGCATCTCATAGCGACCTCCTCAATCCACGGGGGGAGCAAATAACCCTTGGCGTTCGCCTTGGGCATAGTTCCGCAGCCGCCGATTTGCACTCCGCCGGTCAAACCGATCCAAGGTTAGCCAGGGACGCAGGGATTGCAGGATGTCGACCTGATCACGGACCGCTTCCCAGTCTCCGGCCTCGCTGGCCTCGATGATCTGCTGCAAGCATCGGTGAACTTCACCCGGTATGTCCCGGCAGTGTTCGAGAAAGGCGCGAGGTCCACCGCAATCCTCCGGTGGGCCGGCCCGCTGGCCAGCGATGCACGCGGGATAAATTCGCTTTGAATTCACCGCCAGAATTTGCTCAATCCGGACCTCGTGCTGCCAGTGGTCGTTGAAATCGTACTCGTAGAGAAACCACTCCCGTGCTCGGAAGCCGAAATCGGCCAGGTGGACCTGCTCAGGATCGTCTTCGAAGAACAGGCCTCCGGGCTGGGCCACCCCGTACGCCTTGCCGTGAATCCGGAACTGATGCAGGTGTGAATCCGTCCAGCCCATCACCACCTGAAGGGTGTAGTGAAGGTCGGCAATAGTACTGTCGCTGCGCACGAACAGGCGCCGCCAAATCATGGGGCTGATCCCCCGCAACCAGAGTCGAAGCTGATAAACCCAGGGCGCAGGGCACATCTCTGACCGGGCATCTTCTAGCGGTGATGAGTGGGCGGGGTTACACATGCGTTCCCC
>DASQBT010000017.1:0-50954 GCA_035635075.1 Thiobacillaceae bacterium
CATGATCGCCTCCCCGCGCACCAACCCTTATGTCCGCATGGACGGCTGGGAAGAAGAAGCGCAGAAGTACATGGAGCGCAAGAACGCTGCCGCCTAAGCGGGGCACATAGCACGTTTCGGGCGCGGACACTCCGCGCCCGAGCAAATACCTGGAGAAACTCTAATGGCAGAACTCAGAACTCCCATCGAAAGCGGCGCACCGGACCCAATGCCGCTCATGCATCCGGTAATGAAAAAAAATTACGGCAAGTGGGTGTTCCACGATCACCCGAAGCCCGGCGTGTTGCGTCACCGCGCTGAAAGCGGCGAAGAAATCTGGACCGTCAAGGCCGGTACCCAGCGCCAGATGGATGTGTACACCATCCGCCAATTGTGCGACATCGCCGACCAGTATGCCGACGGCCACGTGCGTTTCACTGCCCGTTCCAATATCGAATACATGGTGGCCGATCCGGCCAAGGTCGAGCCTCTAATCAAGGCGCTGACCGATGCGGGCTATCCCGTCGGTGGTACTGCGAATTCGGTCACCATGATTGCCCACACCCAGGGCTTTCTGCATTGCGACATTCCCGGCACCGACGCCTCCGGCGCGGTAAAGGCCCTGATGGACGATCTGTACGACGAGTTCATCAAGTGCGAAATGCCCAACCGCGTGAAACTGTCCACCTCCTGCTGCGAAATCAACTGCGGCGGCCAAGCTGATATCGCGGTCATCATTCAGCACACAAAGCCGCCTAAGATCAACCACGACCTGGTGGCCAACGTTTGTGAGCGGCCCGCGGTTGTGGCCCGCTGCCCAGTGGCGGCGATCCGTCCGGCGCTGGTGAACGGCAAACCTTCCCTGGAAGTGGACGAGAAGAAGTGCATTTGTTGCGGCGCGTGCTACCCGCCCTGCCCCCCGATGCAGATCAACGATCCCGAGAATTCCAAATTGGCCATCTGGGTCGGCGGCAAGAACTCCAATGCTCGCTCCAAGCCCACTTTCCACAAGCTGGTGGCGGCCGGCCTGCCCAATAACCCGCCGCGCTGGCCCGAAGTGAGCGAGGTCGTCAAGAAGATCCTGCGTGTGTACAAGGAAGACGGCCGCCCCTGGGAGCGCATGATCGACTGGATCGACCGTATCGGCTGGCCCCGATTCTTCGAGAAGACCGGTCTGCCTTTCACCAAGTATCACATTGATGATTGGCGTGGTTCCAGGGCGACGCTGAACGCCTCGAACCACATCCGTTTCTGAGCACGAAGCTTATAAACTGCGCCCGCCGGCCCCCGGTCGGCGGGCGCAGCTAATTGGACTATACAGCACAGGGATGACGCATGAAGTTTAGCATTATGGTTAACGAAGGCCCTTATACTCATCAAGCCTCCGATTCTGCTTATCAGTTCGCCAAAGCTGCCTTGGCGAAGGGCCATGAAATCTATCGCGTGTTCTTCTATCACGATGGCGTGAACAACGCGACCCGCCTGACGGTTCCGCCCCAGGATGATCGAAACGTGGTGAACCGCTGGTCCGAATTGGCTCAGCAGCAAAAACTCGACATGGTGGTGTGTATCGCTGCGGCTCAGCGTCGTGGTCTACTCGATGAAAACGAGGCCAGCCGCCAAGGCAAAGACGCAAACAACATCGTTCCCGGGTTCCGGATTTCGGGCCTGGGTCAACTGGTTGAAGCGGGCATACAGGCCGACCGACTGGTTGTGTTCGGCGATTAAGCAGGAGTCAGCAAATGTCAGAAATGGATATGGAAGAAGGCGGCACGGTCAAGAAGTTCATGTTTCTCAACCGCAAGGCGCCCTATGGCACCGTGTATGCGCTGGAAGGCTTGGAAGTGGTGCTGATTTCGGCGGCGTTTGATCAGGATGTGAGCTTGGCCTTCTTGGACGACGGAGTGTTCCAGTTGACCAAGGGACAGAACACCAAGGGCGTGGAAATGAAGAATTTCTCCCCCACCTATCGTGCCTTGGAAGGCTATGACATCGAAAAGCTGTACGTGGAACGCGAGTCCATGGAGTCGCGGGGCCTGTCCGAGGACGACCTGCTGGTTGACGTTCAGGTCAAGTCGGCCGCCGAATTGGGTGCGCTGATGAATGAACAAGACGTGGTGATTAGTTTTTAAGGGGAACCAGAATGCTCCATATCGTTAACAAATCTCCTTTTGAAAGGACGTCTCTGGCCAGCTGCCTGCGTGTGGCTGCCAAGGGTGGGGCCCTGCTGCTCATCGAAGACGGTGTGTACGCAGTGGTGAAAAACAGCGCCGTGGAGAAAGATCTGCGCGGCGCCATGGCTGGCATGCCTGTGTATGCCCTTCAGGCTGACGTCGAGGCCCGTGGCCTTGCCAATCGGGTTATGGATGGCGTCAAACTGGTGGGTTACGACGGCTTTGTCGATTTGGTGGCTGAGCACAGCAACGTGCAATCCTGGCTGTAATTTCATTTTTCTTGATAGAAGGAGCAAACCATGGCGAGTATTGAAGCCGGCGGCAAGTCCTACGAAGTGGACGAAGAAGGCTATCTGTTGAACCTCAGCGACTGGAACGAAGACGTAGCCAACGTTCTGGCTGCGGGTGAAAACGTCAACATGACGGACCAGCACTGGGAAGTCGTCAATTTCCTGCGTGAGTACTACAACGAATACCAGATCGCTCCCGCGGTTCGCGTGCTGACCAAGGCCATCGGCAAGAAGCTTGGTCCGGACAAAGGCAACAGCAAGTATCTGTATGAGCTGTTTCCCTTTGGGCCCGCCAAGCAGGCTTGTAAGATCGCCGGCTTGCCCAAGCCCACTGGCTGTATCTAGGCAGAGTGTGGTCCGCGGCGGCGGCGACCCGGCTGTCGCGGATTGATCCCAAGTTTTTTTTGACCTGACCTAGGCTGCAAGCTGAATGTCCACCCTGACGATCGTCTACGCTTTGCTGTTCTATACGGCAACCGCCCTGCTGGTCGGCGGTCTGGCTTACCGTATCTATGTGTACAGCCACACGCCTGCGCCGTTGAAGATTCCTACCACTCCGGCCCCCACCACCGCCAGCGGTGTGGTAATGCGCATGGGACGCGAGGTGATTCTGTTTGAAAGCTTGTTCAAGTCGAGCAAGTGGACCTGGCTCTTCGGCTGGCTGTTTCATTTTGGCTTGTTTCTGGTTTTGGCACGCCATCTGCGTTATTTCCTTCAGCCGGTTCCGTTCTGGGTCGCTGCCATTCAGCCATTTGGCATGTACGCCAGCTTCCTGATGGTGATCGGTTTGGGTGGCCTGTGGGCGCGGCGTTTCCTGGTGGATCGGGTACGGTATATTTCCACTCCGTCCGACCATCTGATTCTTGTCCTGCTCATCTGCATCGGCCTATCCGGCATGATGATGACCTTTGTTTCGCACGCGGACATCGAGGGGCTCAAGATGTTCATTCTTGGCCTCCTGTATGCGGACGTTCAGCCCCTGCCTCCTGATCCCATCCTGTTGGTGCACCTTGCACTGGTCGCTTCGCTGATGGCCATTTTTCCAATCAGCAAGCTGCTACATGCGCCAGGCGTGTTTTTCAGCCCGACGCGCAACCAGGTCGATAACTCGCGCGAGAAACGCCATATCGCACCTTGGGCGATCAAGCTCGAAAAATAAGCTCAGGAGATCGTTGTGGCTGCAGCAAAATTTGATGTTCCGGTTCTGAAAGGCGAGATCGACGTCCCCCAAGTCAGGGAAGGGGCGATGGCAGGGATCAAATCCTTTGAGGCTGCCGAGAAGATCCAGGGCGAATTGGGCTTCCCCGGTCAGCTGGTGGACAACTGGCGCGATGTCGCCATCGCCAAGATGGGCGACCTGCTGGACAAGTACCGCGGCTTTCGCGTGTTCATGGATGCCTGCGTGCATTGCGGCGCATGCACCGATAAGTGCCATTATTACCTTGGCACCTCGGATCCGAAGAACATGCCGGTGGCCCGCCAGGATCTGATGCGTCAGGTCTATCGGCGCTATTACACATTTAGCGGCAAGTACTTTCCAAAGCTGGTCGGCGCGAAAGACCTGACCAAGGAAATCCTCGACGACTGGTACAGCTATTACTATCAGTGCTCCGAGTGCCGGCGTTGCTCTGTCTATTGCCCTTACGGCATTGATACCGCTGAAATCACCATGGCGGGGAGGGAGATTCTGGACAGCGTTGGCGTAGGCCAGAAATACACCAACGAAATTCTTGGCAAGCTGCATCGGATCGGCAACAACTTGGGCCTGCCCGGACCGGCGCTGGAAGACACCCTGGCCGGCCTGGAAGAGGATATCGAGGCCGACACCGGCGCGCCGGTCAAGCTGCCGCTCGACAAGGAAGGCGCGGAAGTGATGCTGGTCACGCCGTCAGCGGATTTCTTCTCCGAGCCGCACGTCGAGTCCCTGATTGGCTACGCCAAAGTGTTTCACGCCGCCGGCATCAACTGGACCCTGTCCTCGCGCGCCTCCGAAGCGGGCAACTTCGGGCTGTTCATCGGCAGCTACGAGAACATGCGCAAGGCCGCTTTGCGGATACGTGACGCTGCCTTGGAACTGGGGGTCAAGCGCATCGTCGTGGGCGAATGCGGCCATGCGTGGCGGGTCGCATACAGCTTCTGGAATACCCTGACCGGCGTAGGCGACGGTGCCGCGGCAGATGACGAGTTCGCCAAAAGACTGCAGGCCCAGCTCGACCATAGCGTACCTCAACCCTCGCATATCTGTGAGGTCACCTATGACCTGCTTAAGCGCGGCGTGATCAAGGTTGACCCTTCGCTCAATGACCACCGGGTTATCACCTTCCATGACTCCTGCAACGTGGCGCGGGCATCGCGCATGGGTGACATGCCTGGCGGCCAGTTTGTCATTCCGCGCGAGATCATCAAGATGGTGGCCAATCATTATCACGATATGGCGCCGGGCACCACGCACGAGGCTACATTCTGCTGCGGAGGCGGCGGTGGGCTGCTGACTGACGACCTGATGGAAGTGCGGGTCAAGGGTGCTTCGCCGCGCATGAATGCCTTGAAAGACGTGGCGGACAATGAAGGCGTCAATTTTCTCGCCACCATCTGTGCCATCTGCAAGGCGCAGTTCACCAAGGTGTTGCCCTACTACGGCTATGACATGAGCATGGTTGGCGGCGTACATCAGTTGGTGAGCACAGCGATCCTGCTGGAAAGCCCGGCTGAAAAACAGACAGAAGCCAACGAGTAAACGGTTCAAACATTTCTTAGGAGAGCTGCGATGTCTACCACATCCGATAATGCAAAAAAACTCACCTTCCGCAAGTACAAGGATGGTGATAATGAGGTCGACGCCTGGAACGAGTGGATTTTTGATGCGGACCACACGCACAAATGCCCCGAGTACGTGCTGGCCTCCCCGCCGTGCCAGGCGAGTTGCCCGGCCGGCGAAGACATTCGCGGCTATCTCAACATCGTGCGCGGCATCGAGAAGCCGCCGGCAGGCATGAACTGGCAGGAATACGCGTTCCGCCGCATTGCTCAGGCCAATCCGTTTCCTTCCGTGATGGGCAGGGTGTGCCCAGCACCCTGTGAGTCCGGCTGCAACCGCAACCAGGTAGAGGACCACGTGGGCATCAACTCGGTGGAGCATTTTGTCGGCGACTACGCCATCGAAAACAAACTTGCCTTCAAACGTGAAGAGAGCGTGCAGCCCTCGGGCAAGAAGGTCGCTATTATTGGCGGCGGCCCAGCCGGCCTGTCCGCGGCCTTCCAGCTGACCCTCAAGGGCCACAGCTGCACCATATTTGATGAGCACGAACTGCTTGGCGGCATGATGCGCTACGGCATTCCCGGTTTCCGCACGCCGCGTCATGTGCTCGATGGCGAGATTCAGCGCATCGTTGACCTGGGCGTTGAAACCCGCATGAAGACTCGGGTTGGCTCCGACGTGAAGTTCGAGGACCTGGAAAAGGAATTCGACGCCATTTTCATGTCCATGGGCGCCCAAAGCGGCCGTGCTTTGCCGGTGCCCGGCGCCGAGGCGCCTAACTGCGTAACCGCAACGGCCTTCCTCAAGGCTTTCAACGACGGCCGCCTGCAGCATGTTGGCAACCGCGTGGTGGTCATCGGCGGTGGTGACACCTCGATCGACGTCGCGACCGTGGCCCGACGTTTGGGCAACATCACCAACGTGACCGACCTGGATCGCCCGGAGAACGTGCTGGCCGGCCATGCAGCTCACGACGTGGCGCAGATTTCCGCGCGTGGCGGTGCCGACGTGGTACTGGTGTCACGCGCCACCATGGACAAGATGAATGCTGCCAAGCAGGAAGTCGAACATGCGCTGGAAGAAGGAATCAAGATTCTTGGCGGTGTGACCCCGGTTGCCGTGGTGGTGGGCCCGGATGGGCGCGCCACCGCGCTGCGCGTGGCCGAGTTTGAGGTGGTGAAGGGTGAAACCATCCTTAAGTCTGGCACCGAGCAGGACCTGCCGGCCGATCTGATTGTGTCTGCGATTGGACAGGCCGTCGACTTCAGCGGTCTTGAACAGTTCAACAACAACAAGGGCCTGATTAAGCCGGACGGCAACTACCGCTTCCCCGGCAAAGCGCACATTTTTGTTGGTGGCGACGTGATCAAGCCCCACCTGCTGACCACCGCCATCGGCCATGCCTCGATCGCGGCAGACGGCATCGACACCTTCCTGCGCCAGGGCACCACCGAGCTGGGCAAGCGCCCCAAGGTGGACGCGCACCGCTTCGACATGCTGCGTAAACTGATCGAATCGGGAAAGACGGTGGAAGAGTACAACCACAAGCAGGACTGGGGCACCGATGAGGCCAAGTTTGCCGTACACAATTTCGAGGACCGTTCTTCCAAGTATGTGATTCCGGCCAATCAGCTATTCCTCGGCCACTTCATGTACACCGACCGCTTCAAGCGCGACATGGTGCACTTGACCGCCGAACAAGCGCTGGGCAACTTCGAGGAGCGCCTCAAGCTCCTGTCGGAAAAGGAAGTCGTGGACGAGGCCAAGCGCTGCATGTCCTGCGGTCTGTGTTTCGAGTGCGACAACTGCGTCGTGTACTGTCCGCAAACCGCCGTGTTCCGGGTCAAGAAGAACGAACGTACCCTTGGTCGTTACGTGGACACGGACTACACCAAGTGCATAGGCTGCCACATCTGCGCCGACGTCTGCCCTACCGGTTATATCCAGATGGGTATGGGTGAGTAAGGGGACGTGATGGGGCGACTTGGATGGTTTGCGGCCTGCATGGGCGCGACGCTGCTGGCGGTGTTTGCGTCGCTGGCGGCGGCTTCGGACAATGATGAGGAACGGGCCTCGCGTATTCCAAGACCTGCGGAAGCCAAGCCTCTCGGCGACCATTGTGTTGAGGATACCGAGTACATGAAGCGTAACCACATGAAACTGATCCTTCATGAACGGACGCTGACAGTGCATGAAGGTATCCGGACGAAGAAGTACAGCCTGAAGAACTGCATCTACTGCCATGCGACGCCTACCAAGGAAAATCCGGCGGTGCGCAGCGTGCTGGGCGATGGGCATTTCTGCCAGAGCTGCCATGCCTACAATGCGGTCAAAGTCGACTGTTTCGAATGCCACTCAAGCAAACCCAGCAGGGAAGCGCCGCTGCCTCTGGCGCGTCCGCTGAGTACCTCGGCAAGCGACAGCTTGCCGCAGCAGGCGAGCCTGAATCAGAAAACCGCCCAAGCCACCACCCAAGTGGGAGCTGCGAAATGAGCTTTGACCACTACCGCAGAAACTTTCTCGGCGGCGTCCTCGCAGCAGGCGGCACCGCGGTCTTGCCGGGCGTTCTGTTCTATGAAATCGCCCACGGACGTTCACCTGAGGAAGGCGTGACCAGCAGGAACCGCTGGGGCTTGCTCATCGACTCCACTCAGTGCGCCGCGGGTTGCGATGCCTGTGTGACGGCCTGCAGCACCGAGAATGGCTGGGCCATGAAAACCGGCCCGCAGGATCCCCAATGGATCCGCAAGGTTGAGTTGACCAACAGGAGCACCGGGCAGAAGCATAATTTGCCGCTGATGTGCCAGCACTGCGAACATCCGCCCTGCGTGGATGTGTGCCCGACCGGCGCGTCGTTCAAGCGCGCGGACGGCATCGTCCTGGTAGACCGGCATATCTGCATCGGCTGCCGGTATTGCATGATGGCCTGTCCCTACAAGGCCCGCTCGCTGGTCCATGAAGACCTGCGCGATACCCAGCTTGCCAGCGTCCCGCGCGGCAAAGGCTGTGTAGAATCATGTACGCTCTGCGTGCAGAAGATCGATGCCGGTGACAACACTACGGCGTGTGCCGAAGCCTGCAAGTCCGAAGGGCATCAGGCCATTCTGTTTGGCGATCTGAATGATCCTGCCAGCGAAATCGCCAGGAAGCTTGCCCAGTTTTCCAGCCGGGAAATCCGGGCCGACTTGGAACTGAACACCGGCGTGCGCTACCAAGGCATTTAGAGCGGATAACACTATGCACATCGTCAACCGTGAGATCGAAGGACGCAGCCCCGGCTACTGGGCGCTGCTGGGCGGTTTGGGGCTGCTGGCCTTGCTGGGGCTGCTGGCTGCCTTCACCATGGAACACCATGGTCACGTCGTTACCGGCATGAACAACCAGATCGTCTGGGGGCTACCCCATGTATTCGCCGTGTTCATGATCGTGGCGGCTTCCGGTGCGCTGAACGTGGCCTCCATCGCCACCGTGTTCGGCAAAAAGCTCTACAAGCCGATGGCGCCCTTGTCGGCGCTGCTGGCGATTGCTCTGTTGGCAGGCGGCCTGATGGTGCTGATGCTCGATCTGGGTCGGGCCGACCGGGTGATGGTGGCGGCAACCTATTACAACCCCAAGTCGGTGTTCGCCTGGAACGTGCTCTTGTACAGCGGCTTTTTCGGTTTTGCGGCCGCCTATTTGTGGACCATGATGGACCGCACAGTAAACGCGTTCAGCAAGTATGCCGGCTTTGGCGCCTTCATCTGGCGCCTGATCCTGACCACCGGAACCGGTTCGATCTTTGGCTTTCTGATTGCCCGTCAGGCCTTTGGCAGCGCCCTCGTCGCACCGATGTTCATTGTGTTTTCCCTGGCCTACGGCACGGCGGTCTATTTGCTGGTTCTGCTCGCCGCCTATGGTTGGAGCCAGCGGCCGTTGGGCGATGAAGTGGTGCGCCGGCTGAAGAATCTGCTGGGCATCTTCCTCGCCACTTCCTTCTTCTTCGTGGTTATCTATCACATGACCAGCCTGTACTATGCGAAAAACTGGCCGTTTGAACGCTTCATCCTGCTCAATGGCGGCGTCTACACGACGCTGTTCTGGGTGGGGCAGGTGCTGATTGGCTACGTGATTCCCATGGTGTTGGTTTTCGCTCCCACCACTCGCGGAAGGCGTGCAGCCGTCGGGACAGCCGCGGGGCTGGCGGTGCTGGGCGCGCTGGCGCAAATGTATGTGACTATCATTGGCTCGCAAGCCTTCCCGCTTGAGATCTTCCCGGGTTATGAAGTCACCAGCAGCTTCTACGACAGCGGCATCCATGAGTACGATCCCAGCCGATGGGAGCTGATGCTGGGCATGGGCGGCTTGGCTGTGGCCCTGGCTATGGTCGCCTTTGCAGTCAAGATATTGCGCCTGCTGCCCGAAAGTCTGGCGGATGAAGTGCTGAGCCTGCATCCGCCCAAGGCCTGACCCGGAACATGCAATGACTCAGCGAAGCAGGGCATTTGGCGCCCGATTCTCTCTACAACAGGGCGCGGCAACGCGCCCTTGTTGCCTCAAAGGCAGCGCCAATTGACGGCGCGCTTCATGATTTCCGCTGCGCACAAGTCGTCCGGCAAGACTACCTTGGCGATCGGCTTGTGCGCCGCCCTGCGCGGCCGCGGCTTGGTCGTTCAGTCGTTCAAGAAAGGCCCGGACTATATCGACCCCATGTGGCTTAGCCGCGCCAGCGGCCGGGCCTGCCGCAATCTAGACTTCTACCTGATGGGCCATGGCGAGATCCGCGACAGCTTTGAACTGCGCGCGAGCGATGCCGATGTGGCCTTGATCGAAGGCAACAAGGGACTATACGACGGTCTGCACCTGGACGGCAGCAACAGCAACGCCGCGCTGGCCAAGCTGCTGGATATCCCTGTGATTCTGGTGATCGATACGCGGGGCACCATACGCGGCGTGGCGCCTCTGCTGCTTGGTTATCAGGCCTTCGACAAGGAGATCCGCATTGCCGGGGTGATCCTCAATCAGGTGGGCGGGGCGCGGCACGAGAGCAAGCTGCGCGCGGTGGTGGAGGAATACACCGATATTCCGGTGCTGGGCGCGGTGCAGCACGACCCGGCCATGAATATCGAGGAGCGCCACCTGGGCCTCATGCCCAGCAATGAATCTGGGGAAGCCGAGGCGCAGATCAATGCCATCGCCAGAAAAGTCAGCAAGCAGGTCGATCTGGATCGGCTGTTGGCCTGCACCCGGTCGCCCAAGGCCCGGGCCATGCTCGCGCCGGCACAGCCGGCCGGCCCGGTCCGATTTCGCATCGGTCTGGCGCAGGACCGCGCTTTCGGCTTCTATTACGCCGATGATCTGGATGCGCTGAAAGCGGGCGGTGCCGAAATCGTGCCCATCGATACCTTGCAGGACGCCCATCTCCCCGACCAGTTGGACGGGATGGTGATAGGCGGGGGTTTCCCGGAAATGTTCATGAGCGAACTGGAGGCCAACTCCCAACTGCGCCAGGATATCCATCAGGCCATTGATACCGGCCTGCCGGTGTATGCGGAGTGCGGGGGTTTGATGTATCTGGCCCGCAGCATGCAGTGGAAGGACCGGGCCTATCAGATGGTGGGCGCCATCCCGGGCGATGTCCACATGCATGACAAGCCCATGGGGCGCGGCTATGTGCGGCTCAAGGAAACCGGCAGAGGCCCCTGGCTGGAAAGCCCGGTGGATGACATCGCCGCGCACGAATTTCACTATTCCAGTCTGGATAACCTGCCTGCCGATCTGACCTATGCGTATGAAGTCAAACGCGGCCAAGGCGTCGACGGTCAGCACGACGGCATCGTGCATAAGAATCTGCTGGCCTCCTATACGCATTTGCGCTCGACTCGGAACTTCAGCTGGGTGCAGCGATTTCTCTCCCTGGTGGCGCGTCATGCGTCATCGCAACCAAATGGCCGCAAGCACGCGGCCTGAGCCTTGAAAGGAAACATGATGGTGACGGTGACCCCGAATGCCGCCAAACAAATTCTGGACTACGCCGCCAGCTCGAATGATCTGGACGGAATGTCCTTGCGCATTGCTGCGCGCCTCGGCGCCGACGGCTCAGTGGAATACGCCATGGGCTTCGACAAGGTGCGCGACAACGATATGCAGATAGACTCTGAAGGAGTCAGCCTGCTAATCAATGAAGCCAACGGCCCGTTGCTCAACGGCGTGACCCTGGATTTCGATCAGGTCAACGGCGAGGCGTCTTTCATCTTCATCAATCCCAATCAGTTTCAGCCCACCGGGGGCAGCGGTTGCGGTTCCGGCGGCTGCGGCAGCGGCGGCTGTGGCTCAAGCTCCGGCGGACGCGGTGGCTGCGGTTAAACAAAGCCGTCATTGCGAGTCAAGGCAACATTTGCGTCCAAAACGCGATCTTGCGGCCACCGGCACTCGCCACGTTCTCAGATGCGCTAAACGCGCATTCACCTACACACATGAACTTTCTTCCCATCTTCATCGACCTTCGCGGTAAGAACTGCCTGGTGGTTGGGGGCGGCGACACTGCGGCGCGTAAGTCTGCTTTGCTGCTACAGTGCGGCGCGTTGGTGAGCGTGGTCCATCCCGGCGACTTGGTCCCGGCATTCAACGAACTGAAGGAACAAGACCGCATCACCCACATGCCTCAGGCGTTCAGTGCCGAGCTGTTGAACAACGTGGCATTGGTCATCAGCGCGGCCGAGGACGACGCCATCGACGGCCAGGTGCATGCCGCCGCCGCAGCGCGGCAGTTGCCGGTCAATGTGGTGGACAAGCCGGCGCTGTGCAGCTTTGTGCTGCCTGCTATCATGGACCGCTCGCCCATGATCGTGGCAGTAGGGACCGGTGGGGCGTCGCCGGTGCTGGCGCGACTGCTGCGCGCCAGGCTGGAAACCCTGATTCCTTCGAGTTACGGCAAGCTTGCCCATCTGGCGGAGGATTTCCGCGAGCGCGTCAAGGCGAAGTTCACATTCCCGCCCCAGCGGCGAGTTTTCTGGGAGAAGGTGCTGCAGGGTCCGGTCGCCGAACTGGTGTTTGCCGGCAAGGAACAGGAAGCCGAACAGGTCCTGCAATCCATCCTCGACAAGGAAATCGACAGCGCCCCGAGCGGTGAGGTCTACCTGGTAGGCGCCGGCCCGGGGAACCCGGATTTGTTGACCTTTCGCGCCCTGCGTCTGATGCAGCAAGCCGACGTAATCGTGCACGATAACCTGGTCACCAAAGAAATCCTCGAGATGTGCCGGCGCGATGCGGAGCGCATCTATGTCGGCAAGCAGCGCGCGGATCACGCCCTGCCGCAGGACGACATCAACCTGCTGCTGGTGAAGCTGGCCAAGGAAGGCAAGCGCGTATTGCGGCTCAAGGGCGGCGACCCCTTCATCTTTGGCCGCGGCGGCGAGGAAATCGAGACACTTGCAGAGCACAACGTCCCTTTCCAAGTTGTGCCCGGCATCACTGCGGCGGCGGGCGTGGCCTCCTATGCCGGCATTCCACTCACCCACCGCGACCATGCGCAGTCTGTGGTGTTCGTCACCGGGCATCTGAAGGACGATTCTGTCAATCTGGATTTCGACTCCATCGCCAAGCCCAACCAGACCATCGTCATCTACATGGGCCTCCAGGGCCTCCCCGTGCTGTCACGCGAACTGATGAAGCACGGCCTGCCACCCTCGATGCCGGCCGCCATCGTGCAGCAGGGCACCACGCCCCATCAGCGGGTGCTGACCGGCACTCTCGAGACGCTGCCGCAGCTCGCGATGGAAGCACAGCTCAAGCCACCCACCTTGATCATCGTCGGCAGCGTGGTCAGCCTGCACGACAAGCTGAAGTGGTTCGTCAGTGAGGATGAGCAGGCGACCAAAGCCTAAACTCCTTTTCTCGTTAGGACTGCGCCGCCTCGCACGATCGTCATTGCAAGTCCCGAAGGCAGTCGTCGTGCCCAGCTAATTCGCTAGGCGTGAGCTTCCCGGTCGTCACCTTGCTGGCCGATTCCGTGCACGGCCGTATACACAGTCCTGAGTTCGACGGCGAACAACACCACAAACAGGACGAAGGCGGGAATCACGCCTACATACCAGAACATGCCCAACCAATAGACCGTGGAGACGAATCCCAGCAGATAGAAAGTAGCGATGCCGACGTTTAGAAGGATTTTCTCGATATGGCTGAAGCCCTTTTCGTGACGCCACAACCAGATGCTGCCGATGATAAGAACAGGCCAGCCGATACCAAAAATAAAATAGGCCAATACTTCCATAATACCCTCCGAAAACGTATTGAGAGGCATTCACATTATAGCCCATGCTGCCCCCCACTCTGTCGTCCATGAAGCTCGATCGGTTCGTCACGCCAGTTTTTTCGCCAATAGTGTCGCGAGCGGCCTTGGCCTAGGCGCTGATAAAGCAGTTCAAGAAGATCGCGCCTGCGGGTACCTACTAACGACAGCGGCCGCTGCTTCGACCCGCGTCAGACTGCTCAAGGTCGGCTTACTGTCCTACGCAATTCCGTCTGCTGGCCTCGTATTATCCTAAGAACAAACGCTGAATATTCCTTTGGTCGCGACGCAGTCGATGACCTGCACAGAGATCAAATCCCGCCTTGGGCCATACTGCAGTTGAACCAGTGCACGGATGGTGAGGTGCGAGAGCAAATTTCACTTGGCGCGGCAATGCGACGGACTGGATCTCGGTCTGGTCCAGACTTTCCAGTGCCAGCAAAAGTTCATGAACCAATACCTCGGTGACGCGGAAACGCGGATTCTTGAACAATACCGTTCTTCTAAAAAGTCTGCGCGGCGGCACTGGGAGCTGGCCGTTCATGAGGCGGCTAGGCCCGCAACCCAGCGGCTATAGAGACGGTCAGCCACTCGATTTAGGCGACTCAGGCGCGGCGCCATGTTCTCCTGTATGGAACCGGCAGGTTGAACGGCAGGGCTGGCCTCGGCTTCGGCGATCTCGTTGGCGCCGATCTCGCACCAGGCCCGGATCATGGGAGCCGTCATTTCCACATGGCACTGCAGGCCCAGGTGACGGTCGTTAACCAGGTAAGCCTGATTGGTACAGTGGTCGTTGCGTAACAGATGCTGGGCGCCGGGTGGGATGCTGAATGTTTCACCATGCCACTGGAATACCTCAAAGGAATCAGGTAGGCCGTCCAGCCAGGGGGATGCTGCCGCGCCCCCGACTTTGCTTACACTCCCCCAGCCTATTTCCTTGATCGGGTTGCGCGTGACGGTGCCGCCCAAGGCTTTGCTCATCAGCTGGCCACCCAGACAATGACCAAGTACCGGGACATTGCTTCTTACTGCATCGCGAACCAGATGCAACACCGGCTCGATCCAGGGCAGTTCATCGTTTACACTCATGGGGCCGCCCATCAATACCAAGCCGGCATAGCCGTTAATGCCCCCAGGGATCGTGTCTCCCGTGTCAACATTGATATGGTCCTGGGGAATGCCGCGCGCAGCAAGGAAATCACCCAGATAACCGGGGCCTTCTGTCTGGGAGAAGCGGAAGATGACAACGGGTTTCATCTGCAAGGAAACGACCGGAATGCGAACTTTAACTTATTGTATGGCAGTTCTTGGGCTGGTGGGTACTGCAGGGCCATGCCAAGCCACATCGGTAGGGATCATCGGTCTGTTCAAGGACAAGGCGATCGTCAGCGTAGATGGGAGTCCGCCGAAAACACTGTCGACGGGCCAAAGCCTCGCGGGCGCACGGCTCATTTCGGCCACATCGGAGTCGGCCCTTATCGAAGTGGATGGAAAACGCCGCACCCTTCTGATGGGTCAATCTTTTGCCAGCGCGGTGAATCCTGCTCAGAAACCCACAGTGGTCCTGTCCGCGGACACTGGCGGGCACTTCGTCACCCAGGGTGCAATCAATGGCGTCCCTATCCTTTTTCTGGTTGATACCGGGGCGACCTCGGTTGCGATTGGTGTCCGTGATGCCAAACGCCTAAATCTGGACCTCGAACACAGTCCAGCGGTCTCGGTTGGAACGGCCGCAGGTTTGCAGAAGGCTTGGAAAGTAAGCTTCAACACGGTGAAGGTGGGAAGCATTACGCTCAACCAAGTGGAGGGATTTGTAGTGGAAGCCAACATAAATCCCGCACTTCTGGGAATGAGTTTCTTGAATCGCACTGACATGAAGCGGGAAGGCCAGACCATGACCCTGATTCGACGTTACTAGCTCAAGTGACCCGACCCGTTGTTGATCGTTGGCCTTCAGCGTTGGCGAACTTCCTGAATCAAGAGCATGGCAGGTAGTCTAGCAACCAATGTTTTCAGGGAAAAAGATGATGGACATCAATAAAATATATTGATTGCTCGCGACAAAGCGGACCTTCTGGTCTATAAAAGCAATTTAAGATCGGGTTAAGCTGATCTTCCTTCGAGTACTGAGTTTGTAGCTGGCCCTGATTGAAGTTGCCGGTCTGCACGATATTTCAGTCACGATTAAATTCTGTGGCGCATACCTGCGCTACTTGTTGTGGTTGCCTATAGGGTAGCCTTCTTTTCACGTGCATATGGAGGGGAAGATGAGTGAAAAAATGACGCGCCGTGATTTCGTAAAAATCAGCGGGCTTGCGGCGGGCTTGGGTGCAATCGGTAGTGTGGGCTGTGCGCAAACCTCCCAGGCGGTGGCGGCTGGGGATGCCAAGTCTCCGATGGTCGGGCGGGGCGTAAAAGCTCCCCTCCCTGCCGCGAAGGGACCGCGGCTGGTTGTGGTGGGAGCGGGCACGTCCGGCTTGACCATTGCCAAATATGCCAAGAAGAACTATCCAAATTTTGATGTGGTCATGGTCGACAAGCGGGACATGTATTCCTCCTGCTTCAACAGCAGTCTGTGGTACGCCGGAATCGTCGATTTGGAATTTTTGGCCAATCACAGTTTCCTGGATGCGGCGGTGAATAACGGCTATATGTATTTCAATTCCACAGTGATCGGCCTGGACCGCCCGTCCCGCACCCTGATTACCAGCGACGGCGAGATCAACTACGACTATCTGGTGATGGCTCCGGGAATTTCGTATGACTATGCCGCGAACGGCATCACCGACCCCCTCGATGTTGTCACCCTGCGCCAGAAGTATCCGGGTGGATTTATCTCCCCCATGGAACACGTGACGATCAAACGCAAAATTGACGAATTTGAGGGCGGTGTCTTTGTGCAGAATGTGCCTGCCGGCAACTATCGGTGTCTGCCTGGGCCTTATGAGCGCGCTTGCATCATTGCCGACATCTTCAAGAAGAACAAGGTCAAAGGCAAGGTCCTGGTTCTCGACGGCAATCCGGAAATTACCATCAAGGCCAAGGGCTTTCATTCCGCTTTTGATGAGTTGTACAAGGACTATATCGAATACAAGCCGTCGAGCGATATCAAGGGCGTGGATTTGGAGAAGAAGATCATCAAGACGGAGTTTGACTCTTATCCCTTCGATGACGCGTCCATTTACCCCCACGTACGTGGCAATACCCTCCTCGAGCAATGTGGCCTGATGGGGGATACGAAAAAGACCACGCAGAAAGAAGGCAACGTCGACGTGCGCTTTTACAACCTGATCGGCGATGACCGGGTGTATGTAACCGGCGATTCCCGTCCCCATCCCTACTCGAAGAGTGCCAACACCTCCAACACCGAAGGCCACTTTGTTGCCAAGGTGCTGGCTGCTCGCGCGCAAGGCAAGGAGATTCCCTGGGAGACTCCGGAAACCGTGTGCTATTCGATGGTGGAGGCCTTCCCACCGATGGCCATTGGCGTGGTTGCCCATTACGTCTATGACGCCGGCAAGGATGCCATCACCGGCTTTTCGCCCGACACCAAGACCTTTGAGGATCGCACGGAAGCCAGGGGCAAGACCTATCTTGAATGGGCCAAGGGTATCTATCGCGACACATTTTCTTGATTAAGCCTGATAATATAACGGCTTGGGGGGGCTTAGGCCCCCTCTGTTGACTGACGAAAGGAAGAATTATGTCGATGGATAGACGAACATTCATACGTACGTGCACGAGTACCGTTGCCACTGCCGCAGTGGCAGGAACGTTGATCGAGCGGTTAGCAAGCGCTGGGGAACTGGTCAGCTACACGAAATCCCGCTTGGTGGATGCGGATGGTAAGCCGATCAAGGCTTCGGAGCTCAGCACGGCCGAGGCCTACTTCTTCAATTACCCGATGAAGAGCACACCATGTCTGCTGATCAAACTGGGCAGCGCTGCGAGTCCGACCGACCTGAAAACTCAGGCCGGCGAAGCGTATAAGTGGCAGGGTGGCGTTGGCCCCGCCAAGGACATTGTCGCCTATTCTGCCATCTGTTCCCATCAGCTGGCCTATCCCATGAAGTCTGCAAGCGTAGTGGCGTACTCGGCGGATCAGAGCGAGCTTGCCGGCAGAAAGGGCGTGATCACCTGTTGCGCCCACAATAGCGTATTCGACCCGGCCAAGGGAGCCGCGGTAACCTACGGACCTGCCACTCAACCCTTAGCGGCGATCAAGCTCGAGTACAGTGCGGCTGATGACGGACTGTATGCTACCGGGGTATATGGCGGCACCTTGTTTGATAATTTCATCAAGGCATTCAAATCCGATCTAATGGAGCAATTTGGCCGTGGAGAGTACAAGCAGCCCGCAGATGCCAGTGTCAAGGCGGTGCTCTTGTCGAAGTATTCTGACGCAGTAGTGACTTGCTGAAAAGTTCTTGAGCGGCAGTTGTTCTACCCTGCTGCGACCTGGATCAAGTCGCAGCAGGCTTATAGCTTAACCGCTACTTTTGCGTTCCGATCTTTCTGGCCTTGTGAAGGCTGCCTTCATTTGCGCTGGGTCTTATCCCTTTCGATCAACGCGTAAGCGGAATGATTATGGATAGACTCGAAGTTTTCCGCTTCAGCAACATACCAATCGACACGCTTTTCCCGATTCAGGGCCGCTGCGACATCGCGCACAATATCCTCGACAAATTTGGGGTTGTCGTAAGCTCGCTCGGTGACAAATTTTTCATCCGGGCGTTTGAGCAGCCCGTAGAGTTCGCAAGAAGCCTGTTCCTCCACAATCCGGACAATGTCTTCGATCCAGAGAAAATCATTGGTCTTACATGTTACGGTGACATGGGAGCGCTGGTTGTGGGCACCGTAGTCTGAAATCTTCTTGGAGCAGGGACAAAGGGAGGCGACAGGCACCACGATCTTCGTCGTGTGGGTGAATTGCCCATGGCTTATCTCGCCTGTAAATGTCACTTCGTAGTCCATCAGACTTTGAACACCTGAAACGGGGGCGGACTTGCTGATGAAATAGGGAAAGGTCATTTCGATATGGCCGGACTCCGCCTCCAAACGACTCACCATGTCGCGCAGCATGGCCTCGAAGTTCTCCACGGAGATTTCCCGCTCCCGGCTGTTCAGTATTTCCACGAACCGGGACATGTGGGTTCCCTTGAACTGGTGCGGGAGGTACACGTACATATTGAAGGTGGCCACGGTGTGCTGCACCCCGGCACTCTTGTCGGCAACCCGCACCGGGTGGCGGATCGATTTGATGCCCACCCGGTTGATGGCGATCTGCCGCGTGTCCTCAAAGTTCTGGACATCCGGCATGGCCTGGGTTTGAACATCGCAAAAGTCATTCATTGGGGATCCTTTTGGCTGGAAGTGGCCTGCTGGCCAACTTGCGGATTCCAGTATAACCTCTGGCAATACCTGAGAAAATAAGTCAGGTAAATTTCAGCCGGCAAGCTTGCGCCGAATCGCAGCCCCGATGCCTGTCGCATCCAGGCCACAGGCAGCGAGCATTTGGGCATGATCACCATGCTCGATGAAGCGATCCGGCAGGCCGAGTTGCAGCAGGCCTAGCGTGCCCGGCCTTCGGGCCAGCCATTCAGACACGGCGGAACCAGCGCCGCCAGCCACTGAGTTTTCTTCGACGCTCACCAGCAACGCGTGACCGGAAGCCAGCGCTTCAAGAAGCCCGGTATCCAGCGGCTTGACCCAGCGCATGTCCGCGATAGTGGCATCCAGGCCCTTCGCCGCTTCCAAAGCCGGGGCGACCATGCTGCCAAATGCCAGGATCGCGACTCGTGCACCCTGTCGGAGGATGCGTCCCTTGCCGATCTCCACGGCGTCCAGGCCGGGGTTCAGACGGGTGCCCGGACCCGCGCCGCGCGGATAACGAACGGCGGCCGGGCCGGGATATTGATAACAGGCGGTCAGCAATTGCCGGCATTCCTCTTCGTCCGCGGGTGCGGCAATGACAAGATTAGGGATGCAACGCAGGTAGCTGAAATCAAAGCTGCCCGCGTGAGTCGGACCATCTGCGCCCACCAGTCCGGCCCTGTCTATGGCCAACGTGACATCCAGATTCTGCAGGGCAACGTCGTGAATGAGTTGATCATAGGCGCGTTGCAAGAATGTGGAGTAGATGGCGACGACCGGCTTGAAACCCTCGCAGGCCAGCCCAGCCGCGAAAGTGAGCGCATGTTGCTCGGCGATGCCGACGTCAAAGTAGCGCCGTGGGTATTCACGCGAAAATCTCACCAGACCGGAGCCTTCGCGCATCGCAGGCGTGATACCGATCAGGCGTGAATCCTGCGCTGCCATGTCGCAAATCCAGTCGCCGAATACCTGCGTATAGGTCGGCGCACTGCTGAATTTTTCCACCATGCCGGTGGCGGGATCAAAGCGCGAGACACCATGGTACAGGCACGGGTTGGTCTCTGCCGGCGTATAGCCCTTGCCCTTCTGGGTGACGACGTGCAGGAACTGCGGGCCGTCCAGCTGGCGGATGTTGGACAAGGTTTCAATCAGGACATCCAGATCATGGCCATCGATGGGGCCGATGTAATTGAAGCCGAATTCCTCAAACAGGGTGCCCGGGGTGACCATACCCTTCATGTGTTCCTCGGCCTTCTTGGCCAGTTCCTTGATCGGTGGCACATGTGAGAGAACCCTCTCGCCAGCCTTGCGGGCGGCGGCATAGAAGCGGCCGGACATTAGCCTGGCAAGATAGTTGTTAAGCGCGCCTACCGGAGGAGAAATGGACATATCGTTGTCGTTCAGAACCACCAGCAATGGCAGGTCGGTGGCGCCCGCATTGTTCAGGGCCTCAAACGCCATGCCAGCGCTCATAGCTCCGTCGCCGATAACCGCTACCGCCCGCTGGGCCGACCCCGCTTGGCGGAACGCTTCGGCCATGCCCAGGGCCGCTGAAATCGAGGTGGAGGAATGGCCGGTGCCAAACGCGTCATATTCGCTTTCGGCGCGTCGGGGAAAACCGGCGATGCCATTCAGCTGCCGCAGGCTGCTCATGGCATCGCGCCGCCCAGTGAGTATCTTGTGCGGGTAGGTTTGGTGGCCAACATCCCAGATCAGCCGGTCCACGGGGGTCTCATACACATAGTGCAGCGCGATGGTGAGCTCTACCGCACCCAGGTTGGACGCCAGATGGCCGCCGGTTCGGGCGACGCTTTCCAACAGGAATTCCCTTAGCTCCCCAGCCAGTCCGGGCAGTTCCGAACGGGGCAATCGGCGCAAGTCAGCCGGATTCTGTATTGACTGCAGAAGCGAATACGGCAAGTCAGTGATTCCGCTGAATGATGTAGGCAGCCAAGTCCCGCAGACGGGCAGCCTCGTCTCCAAACACCGTCAGGGCTTGTAATGCATCCTGGCGCAGGGTCTCGGCCAGCGCTATGGCGGGGGCCATACCCAGTAGGCTGACATAGGTGGGCTTCATCTGAACCGCGTCCTTGCCCGCAGTCTTCCCCAGGGTCGCGGTCGAGGAGTCGGCGTCGAGTACGTCATCCACCACTTGGTAGGCCAGCCCGACACACTTGGCATAGTGGTCCAGCGCACGCTGTTTGGCCTCGGAGTCAGGTCTCCCGCAGAGTGCGCCCAACTGGACCGAAGCGCGAATCAGGGCACCGGTCTTAAGGATATGCATGAACTCCAATTCAGGCAAGGACAGGGTCTGACCCACGCTTTCCAAGTCAACCGCTTGCCCGCCCGCCATGCCCCTCGAGCCGGCTGCCCGGGCGAGCTGTCTGACCATATACAACTGAATGGCCGGATCCTGAGCGGAATCAGCCCCTGCCAACACCTCAAAGGCTAGGCTTTGCAGGGCATCGCCCACGAGCAATGCGCTGGCCTCGTCAAACTCCACGTGGACAGTGGGTTTGCCCCTTCGCAGCACGTCATTGTCCATGGAGGGCATATCATCGTGCACCAGTGAGTAGGCATGGATCAGCTCGACGGCAGCGGCGGCCCTTTCCACCCGATCCGCACCGACACCCGCAGCCTCGCCCGCAGCGAATGCCAGCAGCGGACGGACCCGTTTGCCGCCGCCCAGCACTGCATAGCGCATGGCGTCGTGCAGGCGCTTTGGACCATGACCGGCATCAGGCAGGGCTTCGGCCAGAACCGTTTCCATTCGCGCCTGGCGAGCGTTCGTCCACGCGGTGAACTCGCTATTCATCACTGCTTGTATTGAGAAAGGGCTTCAACACGCCATTTTCCAGGATCTGGACTTTTTGTTCGGCCTGGGACAGTTGCTCACGGCAATAGGCAAGAAGTTCGGCCCCGCGTTGATAGGCTATCAAGGAGTCCTCTAGACCGAGTTTGCCTGACTCCATGGAGGCAACGATCTTCTCCAACTCCGCGACGGCAGATTCATAATCCTTGGGCGGTGTGGCCTTGACTTTGCTCATGTGCGTGACGGGCAGGAAAAGCTCATTACTTTAGCAAAAAGCGTGCAGCAGGGGCATGCTTTCGAAATTAATCCAAAATGCGTGTCCCCGTTCGAAGGGCGCGTGATATAGTGCTCGCAAGCTCCCTCACGTTTGTGGGGGTTTTTCATTTGAAGTCCGTTTTCGGTACTGGAATAGGGTGGGTGGGGATGTCCAATCTCGCTGATTCTGTTTCTGCGCTGTCCAGAGCAAAACCTCAGCTTCCGGTGTCCTGGTATTTGGACCCTGAAATCCACGCGCTCGAACATAAATTGCTATTTGCAGCTGGCCCGAATTATGTCGGGCACGAACTCATGGTTCCCGAGACCGGTGATTACCATGTGCTGGAAGGATGTGATGGCGGCAAGGTCCTGGTACGCAGCCAGGCCGGCATAGAATTGCTTTCCAACATATGCCGCCATCGCCAGGCGGTGATGCTAAGAGGGCGTGGTCGGCTGCCGGGCGGCAGCATTGTTTGCCCCGTACATCGCTGGACCTACAACCTGCGTGGAGAGTTGCTTGGCGCGCCGCATTTTGCCGAAAGACCCTGCCTCAACCTTGCTTCTGCAGCACTGCAAAACTGGAACGGGCTGCTGTTTGCTGGCCCGCGCAATGTTGCCCAGGATCTGGCCGGGCTGGGCGTAGTCGGGGATCTGGATTTCTCCGGCTACAAACTCGACCGGGTATGGACGGAGCACGCTCCCTATAACTGGAAGACTTTCATTGAAGTCTATCTTGATGACTACCACGTCGAGCCCTTTCATCCAGGTCTGGGAAACTTCGTGACCTGCGATGACCTGCGCTGGGAATATGGCGAGTGGTACTCGGTTCAGACCGTCGGGGTGAACAACAAGCTTGCCAAGTCCGGATCGCCGGTGTACGGCAAGTGGCATGACGCAGTGCTCAGTTACCGCAATGGTGAAGTGCCTGCTCAGGGCGCCATCTGGCTGACCTACTATCCCAATATCATGGTGGAGTGGTATCCCCACGTGCTAGTGATCTCCACCGTCATTCCGACCGGGGTGGAATCCTGCGCGAATATCGTCGAGTTTTACTATCCGGAAGACATCATCCTGTTCGAACGCGAGTTCATCGAGGCGGAACAGGCGGCCTACGTGGAGACGGCGCAAGAGGACCACGAAATCGCCCAGCGTATGCACGACGGGCGCCGGGCGCTACACCGAGAGTGGATCAATGAGGTGGGCCCGTATCAATCTCCCTACGAAGACGGTATGGTGCATTTCCACGAGTTCTTGCGCAGGCAGATCGAGCCGTACCTAAGTCAAGACCCGGCATAGAGTCGAGAGAAGCGATCAAGACAAACTGTGGGAATATGCGCATGCATTTCAGCGCTGTGACCTCCCCCTTCTTCTCGGCGTCGTCACCCGTTCCTCCAAACCCGGTCCCGCCGTCTGGGCAACACGTTGATAGCAGGGAGTATTACCTGCGGGACGTAGGATTTTCCGCGTCTACGGCAGGCCGCTGGCTAATGACGGGCTCAGTCGGGGATTTAGGCGAGGGTTGGGACTGATCGCAGCGGCAGGTCTGCGCGCCGGCCGCTTGACCTCAGGTCTGCGCTGGTGCGGGTAGCAGGCCAGATGGCCCGAGCCTATATTAAAGCTTATTAATCAGACCAAGTGGAGCTCAACATGATCAGTTTGTCGGTCAAAGGCGACCTCGTTTCGGTCACGGTCATGGGCGCGTTCAGCCTGGAGGACTACAAGGAATTTGAAGAGGCGGTCCTCTACGGCATAAAATTCCAAGGCGTGGTGAATCTGTTGTTCGACTTGCGCGACATGTTGTCCTTCAGCATGGACGTGGCCTGGGAGGAACTGAAGTTTTCGCGCCACCACGCAACCGATTTTGGCCGCATCGCCATCCTTACAGATGATGAATGGGTGGCCTGGAGCACCTGGATCAACCGCTTGTTCGTCAAGGCGGAGATTCGCTTGTTCGACGATCTGGAGACGGCCCAGGCTTGGCTTGCCGATGCGGCATTGGCAACGGCTTGATAACGTCCTGTATCTGCCATGCAGCAATGGGTTCTTGCGATTCTTCCGCTATGGGTTCGCTGGTCTGCATGCCATGGTGTTTTCCTGCTGGCGAAACCACCCGGTAATTGCCCAACGTTCACGCCATGCGGGCAGGACCTCGTGCCAATAATCTGCTGACAGAAAGGCCACCAGAGTTCCCGCACTCGGCATGACTTCCTCAGTCTTCCCGTCGGGCAAAACCAAACGCAGCTGTCCCCCATCAGCGTGGTTCCAGGCAGGGTTTAAGTAGGCAATCAAGGTTAGCACCCGGGCATCCGACCCCAGGATCCGGTCCAGATGTTTCCGGTAGCCGGCGCCGGGCCTGTAACAGGCCAGATGACCTTCATATCCGACCAAGCCCAGATACAGATGGCGGTTGAGATGCATGCGCAGGTGTTCCACCAGACTGAGAAACTCATCAATGGCCGCAGAGAGGCCCGGTTCCAGCCAAGCGATGCGGTCGCCACGGATAGTGGCAACTTCGGTGCCTTCGCGGCCGACCCCTGCCGGACGAAGCGCGCCCAGCTCATCCAGTTTGCGCGCATCTGCAAGCAGGCGCGCACAGTTTTCCTGGTCCAGGCTACAGGGCAGAATGCTGTATCCCTTGGCAGCAAGATCATCCACAAGTCGTTGCAGGTAGGCATCAGTGCGCCAGGGGTCGGAAGATGGCTGTGTTGTCATAGAAGGCCGCGAGTTGATTGTGCGGATGCCAGCCCGGAATTCCGGCGACGGGCAAGGGCGGGAGTCGCCTTGGTGTGTCTATGCTCTCAAGTGCCGCTGCGCCATTCTGGTCTGCCTCCGCAAGGCTTTTTGGACGGGCAAGCATGACAAGGCATTTTGCGGTAATGGACAGGTAGGGATCGAGCAGCTTTTCCAGGAGGGCGTGGCCGATGAGAAGAAACTGGCTATGGCTGACCAGGTTCTGGCGTCTTTGAACGAAGACTTCATGCCAGCGCCTCCCGCCAAGCAGCGGGAGAAATTCGACATCATCGGTGAATACCATCAGCCCGCTTTCGTCCAGCAGCGTGACGGCATCCCGGAGCCTGCCGCGCTGCTTTGCTTCTGCCGGGTTGTCTGCCAGCGTTCGGCAGTGAATCCGGTTCAGGCCTGCCTTGGTCTGAGGGAACGTCAGCCATACCAGGGCATTCATGAAATCATGCAGATTGTCGGGCCGCGTGTAAATCGCGCCAGTTTCCAAGATGCTCCGCTCATAGTCGCAGGTGGAAAGCGGGCTGGTTGTTGCCACAAAGCGCAGCGTGCGGCCGGCTTCCTGGGCCAAGCTGGTAAGTTCAGCAGCATTGGGCAGCCGGTGCTGCGGCAGGCTGGCCAGAAGCGGCCGGTAGGGATTAAAGGCGGAATGGCTGAAATCCATTGCAGACTCAATGCAGGGTACTAGCCAGGGCCTGACGGTAGCGCGGAACCAGCGGGTGGTCGGGGCCGAGCCAGTCCAGCAGATGGAGCAGGGATTTGTGGGCCTGGCCGCCTTGCCAGGCGACGTTCTGATTCACGATATTCAGCAATTCGTCTAGGGCACGTTTCACCTCGTCCGCGCCCAGTAGGCGGGCCGCCAACTGATATCGTGCTGTCAGATTATCCGGTTCGTCTTCAAGCAGGTTCTCCAGGCTGGCGATCTCCGGGGCAGTCTGCGCGGTATGGGCAAGGAGAAAATGACTCAGCAGTGCCTCAATTTCCGGTTGCATCTTGAGTGGGGAGGGTAGGCTGCGCAACAAGTTCAGGGCCTGTTCCTGCTCGCCCGCGGCCCACAAAATCTTGGCCAGGTCGCGTGGGATGGCAGGATTGTCCGGACTATCCAGCGCGGCCTGCGCGAGAAGCTGGCGGGCCTGCTCCAGATTGCCGGCCCGCCACGCGGCGAGACCCTTGCTGTAGGCACGCTCGGCATCATCAGCGATGAACTCCTTGAGAGCCTGGCGAAAGGTACTGTCGGGCTCGGCGCCATGTATCGTATGGACGATCTCGCCATGACGAAAAAACTTCACGGTGGGAACACTGGTGACCCCAATCCGGCGCGCCAGCGCGCCCAGTTCGTCGGTATTAAACATGACCAGCAGGAATTTGCCGGCGTATTCGGCCGCGAGCTTGACCAATCGCGGCATCAGAACCATGCAGGGCCCGGCCTTGGGAGTCCAGAAATGAACCAGGACCAGGCCGCGACGCGAATTTTCCAAAACCAAAGTGGGAAAATTCTCCGCGGTAGCGTCGAGAACATAGGGTGAGAGGCTCATTTCTATTCTATTCCGTGATTGAACCGGTGACAGGAACGCACCCTGCCAAGAAAAGCCGGCACTGTTGCATATTCGCATTTTGCTGCCAAGGGATAACACCTTGAAGAATCAGGGAGCTTGCGGACTGACGCTTTAAACATTAGGATCGGCCGATCCTGTAACTATAAGAGTCCGGAGGCAAATCATGAAAGCTTTGTACGTGGCGATGGCTGCGTCCGCGGTCATGCTGGGCGCATGCGGCCAAAAGGAAAAAGTATCCCCCGTCAGTTTCGCTGCCCAGGTGAAGCCCATTCTTGACCAGAATTGCGTAGAGTGCCACAAGGCCGCGGGCCAGGGCTACAGCAAGTCTGGTCTGCGCCTGGACAGCTATGAATCACTGATGGCGGGAACCAAATTCGGACCCGTCGTGAAGCCAGGCTCGGCGATCTCCAGTTCGCTCTATTTGCTTGTGGCCGGCAAGGCCGATCCATCCATTCGCATGCCTCACAATCGGGAGCCGCTGCCAAGCGCGAGTGTGGAATTGATCAAGAACTGGATTGATCAAGGCGCCAAGGACAACTGATCTCCTAGGCGAATTCGCCGAAGAGACTTTAGCCATCTGCTGCTACTTTAGTGGGTGGTTTCACAAAACCTGTCGAGCCTTGGCGTAGGCAATCTGTTCGCGATACGCCAGGTGTTCGAACGGTCAGGCCAACATCCGCATCACTGGTATTTACCCCAGATGTATAAGAATTCATTTAGGCGCTTGATTAGCCGCGTTTCCAAAGAATTCCGGCAACCGGTTCTCGGGCAAGATATCAACGACAAAAATTCCGCATCGGATAGGTCGGCTGGCCCGAGCAGGCTTCACAAAGTCCGCGACCCCGAGCAGGAGCCACCCAAATTCCGCGATCCGGCATTTTGTTACCATAGAATCCGCCATGCCCTAAAGTGGGGCCTTGACGGGAATTGCGATGAGCAGCAAACGGTATTTGAAAAGCGCCGCATGAAATCCGTGGCGCAGATGGCCAAGCGCACGCATGCGAACGCTGAAGTCGTTCTTTTTTGGTGCGGCAGAGGGTTCGGCGACAGACATGCTCAGTCTCGTCGGACAAATCCTTGAGTTAACGTGCGGTCCACATGATGTTGGAGGAAAACCTCGCCCACGGGCCTGGCGGCGCTGAGCCACACCTTCAACGCCTTTTTTTGCTGCCTATAGTTACAGCTTTCAATAGGCCTGCATGAGCATTGTCGAGCGGTTCCGGGGCCGGTTGGACGGGCTCAGGTCTTTTTGATCTCTTGGAGGGAAACAGCTAATGGAAGGCGAAAAAGTCGGTGTGCTGAAGCGGTTTTGGGGGTCACTCAGGAAGCCGAGTGTCAAGTATTCCGTAGCGGCGATTGGCAGCCTGTTCTTCGTGCTCGGCATCATTTTTTGGGGCGGCTTCAACACCGCATTGGAGGCGACGAACACGCTTGACTTCTGCATCACCTGCCATGAGATGCGGGACAACGTGTATCAGGAGTACAAGAAGACCATCCACTACAGCAACCGCACCGGCGTTCGCGCGATTTGCTCCGACTGCCACGTGCCCCATGACTGGACGCACAAGCTGATTCGCAAGGCAAAGGCGAGCTTCGAGATCTGGGGCAAGATCACAGGCGTCATCGATACCAAGGAGAAATTCGAGGCCAATCGCATGCGCCTGGCGACCAACGAATGGGAACGCATGAAGGCAACCGACTCCCGGGAATGCCGCAACTGCCACAGCTTTGAGGCCATGAGCGGCGACGTTCAGGGGCTGACCATCTACAAAGTGCACATGAAGGCGAAGGAAGACAGGCAGACGTGCATCGATTGCCACAAGGGCATCGCCCACCACTTGCCCAAGGAATACAGGGACCCCAACGAAGAAGAGTAGTGCTGACACTGGTGCCGAGGACCGAGCCAACGCTTGCAGGGGCCCATCCCGGGTCGAGAGCAAGACTTAAGATTTCTTGTACGTTTGGTTCCGCCTGGTTGATGACGAAATGTTTGGCTCGGTTCTCCTCTAGCGTTTTAGCGGCTACTGTCTTGAGCGTTCCCAACCTTCCGCCAGGCGTTTGTGAACTCGATGGACACAAAATCAAGCGGTGGCCTTTTGGCCTTTTGGTTTGTCGGGGACATGTCGCGCCGATAGCGCGACAAGCTTAAGAAACACTGAGCCGATTGCAGCCACCCGTCCCTGGCGATCGGATGATCGCGCAGCGCACCAAGGCCTGGTTTGCCTCCGTCAGCCAGAGGGCACATCAGCGTCGCGTGAGGTCCCTTCTCAAGCTCGGACGTTCGCGTTTGATTCGAAAATCTGTGAAGAAGAACCCAGGCGCCTGTTGTTCATTAACCTGTATTTTGTTTCTTGGGTGCGGATTTACGACGGATCGCTTTTCTTCTTGGCACTGTCTCCGCTTCGCCAAGCAAATCCTTGAACGCTTCCGTCGCCTCGGTCAGCGCACGCGTAATGCCGGGCTCAAACGCGGAGTGGCCCGCATCCTCGACAATTTCGTAGAAGGCTTCGGGCCAAGCGCAGGCCAGTTCGTCAGCCGTGACGATTGGACAGATTGCATCGTAGCGCCCCTGGACAATGATTGCCGGCAGGTGGCGAATGCGTCCGAGATTTTCAAGCAGGCTGTTGTCCGGCAGGAAAATATCGTGCATGAAATAGTGCGCTTCGATGCGCGCAAGCGACAGCGCGACGGCATCTGAGGCGAAACTCTCGACCAGCTGTTTGTTGGGCAGCAGGGTGGAGCAGCGCGCCTCATAAGCGGCCCAGGTACGGGCGGCTGGAATATGGATGCCCGGGTCGGGGTCGGTTAGGCGCCGGTAGTAGGCTTCCAACAGGCTTGAACGCTCGGCCAATGGTATCGGCGCAATCAAATCGCGCCAGGCCTCCGGAAACAGCGTGCGGAGGCCGTACAGAAACCATTCGATTTCCTGCCGGCGGCAAAGAAAAATGCCGCGCAACACAAAGCCCAGACAATGCTCCGGATGCGCTTCGCCGTAGGCCAGCCCAAGGGTGGAGCCCCAGGATCCGCCAAACACGAGCCAGCGATCGATGCCCAGGCTTGCCCGCAGCAACTCGATGTCGGCAATCAGATGCTGGGTGGTATTGTCGGTGAGTTCGCCGTAGGGGGTAGAGCGGCCTGATCCGCGCTGATCAAAAAGGATTATGCGGTAATGGGCGGGGTCAAAGAATCTGCGTTGCTGCGGCGATGTTCCGGAACCGGGGCCGCCATGGATGAATACCACCGGCATGCCGGCGGGATTGCCGGATTCTTCCCAGAAGATACGATGCAGCCCATCGGGTTCAAGGAAACCCTGCAAATGGGGCTCAATGGGAGGAAACAGGCCCGAAGAATGAAGCATGGACGCCAGGGAGGGTGGGAATGGTCTGCTATTCTATCCACAAGCCGGTTGCTGCGCTTGTCTCTCGCGTATCCCAAGCACCAAGATGGAGGCGCAATAGGAGGCGACGCGGTTTCGAGCTACAGTAATGTGCAAATAATCCGTAGTAATAATGGATTGGAATGAATCCGCCTTGTGTCATTGGGCAGAATTTTTTTCGCGAGGCTTTGCGGTTACACTAGATCAACAAACAGCTAAATTGGATGGAGGCAGCATGACTGTACACGCTTTGAAGGATGAGGAAGTTCAGCTACTGCGCAAGGAACTCGAGCTGTTGATGGGAGAACGAGCCAAGCTGCTGCAGGTCGTGGGCGCGTCTGCGGTATTTGTTGCGAACCTGGATACGGAAGTGCTGCCCGACGACGTTGGCACCATAGACGCAGCCGAGATCCTGGCTGAACGGCTGAACGAACTCTCGGAAGAAACCCTTAAGGATGCGCTCGAGTCGGTCAAGGCCGAAATCGATCACCGCCACGCGGTTTTAAAAAGCGTCTGATACCGTTCGGGAGGCCACGAACCCCTGAGGTCCGGGCAGAACTCAGGCGCCCTTGCGGCGACTTGCCCACCGGGGGCTGGGATTCGTCAGAACCATTTCTCCAATCTCGTCGCGTCTCCCTTCCCTTTTGCCCTGAGTGGACAGGGGCGGTGTTCGAGAGACTGATCCTGCTTTCCTTTTCCCTGATTCTCCTGGCGGTCTGATGACGCGGTTTCATCAACCGACAGTATGCGGTCTGAACGAGACTCCTTTTCTTCGGCAGGGGACCCCCAGTCTGATCGCATCCGCCTCAACTATGCGCTGAGGATAGGCCGGCCGGGTTGCCCGGGTGACGGACGCCGCCTATGCTATCTTCGTGGCATGAGAAACTGAGGAGCATGTGTGTTCAAGAAGCCGTGGCTGGCGTTTCTGCTGGCATTTCTGGTGCCGCTGGTCGCGGTATTCTGGTGGTGGGGCGGGTTCAGCAAGGTGGAAATTTCGGAAGGCGAGGCGGGACCTTACCGTTTCGTCTATCTGGATCATCAAGGCGATATCGCCGAGGCGCGCAAGACCCAGAAGATAGTCTTTGACACTCTTAGGCAGGCCGGTCTGGAACCTGCCGACAACATGATCATGCTGCTCACTGATCCCCGCACCACGCCCAAAGCGAAGCAGCGCGCCCGGGCAGGCTATACCATTGGACCGGAAGGCACGGTTCCGCAGAATCTGAAAGAGGAAATCATCTCCCGCCGCCGCGTGCTGCTTGCACGGGTAAGGGCAGGGATACTGATTGCGCCGAGCAAAGCCTATCAGGCGCTGTATGATTATCTCAAACCTGCCGGTCAGGACATACGCATGCCGACGGTGGAGATTTACCGCGCCGGCAATAGCGTTGCGCGGGTGGGCGAGCTTACGGTGGAGATGGCACGCTAATGGTCTTTGCTTCCCTCCTGGCTGCGGTCGCGCTTGAGCATTACCGTCCACTTACCCAACCACTGGGGTATTACCGAGCCTATGCACGCTATGCCCGAATATTGCAGGACAAGATGGATGGCGGCGAATCCATCCAGGGTGTCGTCGCTTGGATCGCAGCCATGCTGCCCCTGCTGCTGGCCACCGGTCTGGTGTATGGCTGGCTCAGTCACCTGGCCAGCATACTGGGCTGGGCGCTCAATGTCGTGGTGCTGTATTTCACCGCCGGACTCAAGTATTACAGCCAGGCGGCAGAGGATATCGCAAGCCTGCTCAAGGCGGGCGAAGCGGAGCAGGCCTGTCGCAGGCTGGAGGCCTGGCGCGGTGATGAGCCCAACACCTTGCTCGCAGACGACGTCAGTCGGCTGACCTTGGAGGAATTGTTCAGTCGCAGCCAGCGGCAGATGTTCGGGGTGTTTTTTTGGTTCGCCGTGCTCTCACCCCTGGGTCCAGTGGGGGCCGTGCTGTTCCGTTTCTCGTCGATCCTGGCGCGGCGCTGGGGTAGCGAAGGCGCCGCCTTCGGCCGTTTCGCGCAAAAGATTTTCTATCTGCTCAACTGGCTGCCTGCCCGCCTCACTGCTGGCACCTACGCGATTGCCGGCAATTTCGAGGACGCGATGTATTGCTGGCGCAGCCAGGGCGATGATTGGGCAGACCCCCAGGAAGGCATGGTCATCGCCGCGAGTGCCGGGGCGATGGGCGTGCGTCTGGGAATGCCCGTTTCCATCCGTGGTGAGTGGCTGCAACGGCCCGAGTTGGGACTCGGCCAGGAGCCCGATCCAGATTATATCGACAGCGCGATTAATCTCATCTGGCGCGGCTTGGTGGTCTGGATGGTGATCGGGATGCTGTTGTTCGTCGCGGGGTGGGCGGCGTGAGCAGCGGAGAGGGGCCTCGCGAAGTGGGGATCGAAGCGCCTGCGAACGCCGCCCGGGCGCCGACATGGCTCAGCCTCAATTGGGCTTGCGCCATTCGAGGCGCCGACGTGAGCTGATTCGCTTCCCCTGCCATGCTCAATGTCCTCTGGATAGGCTTTATCCTGCTGAGTTTTGTCCTGGCCTGCACCAGGTTCCTGTTTCTGGGGGACAGCGAAATCTTCGGACGGCTGATGGCCTCCCTGTTTGAAAATTCCAAGAGCGCGTTCGAGATCTCCCTGGGATTGACGGGCGTCATGGCCTTGTGGCTGGGCATAATGAAGGTGGGCGAGAAGGCGGGCTTCATCGATCTGTTGGCGCGCCTGATGGCGCCGCTGTTTCGCCGGCTGTTTCCGGATGTTCCCGACGGCCACCCGGCGCTTGGGGCCATTACACTCAATATGGCGGCCAACATGCTGGGCCTTGACAACGCGGCCACCCCCCTGGGCATCAAGGCGATGAAGGAGCTGCAAAGCCTGAACCGCACGCCGGACACGGCAAGCGACGCGCAGATTCTTTTCCTGGTCATCAACACCGCCTCGGTCACCCTGCTTCCGGTCACCATCTTTACCTACCGGGCCCAGCTCGGCGCCGCCAATCCTACCGATGTGTTCATTCCGCTGCTGTTGACCAGTTTTGGCGGCACACTGATTGGCCTGTTGGCGACCGCGATGTACCAGCGAATCCGCCTGTTCGATCCGGTTACTCTGGTTTATCTGGGCGGAATGAGCGCGGTGATCGGCGGACTGGCCTGGCACTTCTCCAGATTGCCGGCTGCCGCGATGCAGCAGCAGTCTGCCCTACTGGGTCACTTCATTTTGCTGGCGGTGGTGACGCTGTTTGTCGGCGGCGCGGCCTGGCGCCGTATCAATGCCTACGAGGCCTTCATCGAGGGTGCCAAGGAGGGATTTCACACCGCTGTCACGATCATTCCGTATCTTGTCGCAATGCTTGTCGCCATCGGTCTGTTTCGCGCCAGCGGCGCACTGGAGCTGGTGATGGACGGGGTGCGCCACGTGGTTGCCGAGGCCGGATACGACACCCGATTCATCGACGCCCTGCCCACCGCCCTGATGAAGCCCTTCTCCGGCAGCGGGGCGCGGGCCATGACCATCGATACCATGAAGTCCCTGGGCGCCGATTCGTTCGCCGGCCGCCTGGCTTCCATCCTGCAGGGCAGCACCGAAACCACGTTCTATGTGCTGGCGGTTTATTTTGGCGCAGCGGGTGTCAAACGCGCCCGCCATGCGGTAACGTGTGGTTTGATTGCAGATGCGGGTGGCTTTGCTGTTGCCATTGCGGTTGCCTACTGGTTCTTCGCCTGATGCCCAATACACAGTACGAACTTCTTGCTGCGGTTGACCTGGGATCAAACAGTTTCAAGCTGCAGGTGGCGCGCGTGGTTGAGAACCAGCTCTACATGCTGGATGCGCTGAAGGAGCCGGTGCGCCTGGCCGCCGGTCTCACCGCGGACAAACATCTGGACGATGCGTCGCGCCGCCGTTCACTGGATTGCCTGACACGCTTCGGCGAGCGGCTCAAGGGTTTCGCCAAGGGGGCGGTGCGTTGCGTGGGCACCAGCGCGCTGCGTCAGGCCAAGGATGCGCCCAGCTACATCGATAATGCCGAGGCGGCCCTTGGATTTCCTATTGAAATCATCGCCGGTCGCGAAGAGGCCAGACTGATCTATGTCGGCGTGGCCCACAGCTTGCCTGCATCCCAGGAACGCCGCCTGGTGGTGGATATCGGCGGCGGATCCACCGAATGCATCGTAGGGAAGGGCGTGAAGCCGGTCATCATGGAAAGCCTCAACATGGGCTGCGTCAATTTTTCCCGGCGCTACTTTCCCGAGGGACGCATCGACAAAACTTCCATGAAACAGGCCATTCTGGCTGCGCGCACCGAAGCCCAGGGCATCGCCGCCGCCTACCAGGGCCAATGGGCGGAAGCCATCGGCTCGTCAGGCACCGCCCGCGCGCTGGCCGACATCCTGGAACTCAACGGTTTGTCCGGCGGCGGCATTACGTCTGACGGGCTGGATCGACTCCGGGATCTGATGGTGCGTGCCGGACATGTTCAGGCCTTGCAGCTGGCAGGCCTGAAAGGGGACCGGCTGCCGGTCATTGCCGGCGGTTTCGCCATCATGGCTGGGGTGTTCACCGAACTGGGCATCCGGCGCATGTCGTCCGCCACCGGCGCCTTGCGTGAAGGCATACTTTATGAGCAGTTGGGCCGTTTTCATCACGCCGACATGCGCCTTTCCACGGTGGCTGAGTTCATGCGACGCTACCATGTGGACGCGGTCCAGGCCGAGCGGGTGCGGCGCCTGTCGCTCGCTCTGTTTGACCAGGTTGCCCCCCTGATCGGCAACGACATCGATGCCTGTCGTCAGTTTCTCGATTGGGCGGCCCGCCTGCATGAAATCGGCATTTCCATCGCGCATGCCAGTTACCACAAGCACGGTGCCTACATCCTGCAAAATGCCGACATGCCCGGATTCTCCAGGAGCGACCAGGCGCGCCTTTCACTTCTGGTGCGGACGCAGCGCGGGGGCTTGGCCAAGGTGCAGGCCCTGATGCCGACCGCAGTCGAACCGGTTGGCCCGGATGATTTGCTGCTGATACAGATCCTGCGGCTGGCGGTGCTGTTTCACCGCAGTCGCCAGGACATTGCATTGCCGACTATGACCCTGCAGCGCCAGGACAGGGGCTGCAAACTGCTGTTGCCGGCTGCCTGGCTGGAGCAGAATCTCCTGGCGCGCACCGAGCTCGAGGCAGAAGAAAACGACTGGAAGGGCATGGGCCTGGTGTTCAAGTTCAGGCAGGCCGCCTAACAAGACGACGCCATGAATTTCCCCAGTGCGGGAGGCGCAACGCCGGCCGACTCGACGAGCGCGCAGGGTGAGACAGTCGGGTGCGATGGTGGGCACTTCACCCGGCGAATGGGCGCAGAGCTTCACGCGCCGACAGTGCCGGCCTCGCGGAAGGTGCGTTTGCCGTCGCGTTTCGCGGCATAAAGCGCGGCGTCCGCTTTCCTGAGCAGGTCATCGAGCGTTTCGCCGCCAAAACAACACATGGCAATTCCCACCGACGCTCCGACGCTTGCCGTTCCGCCGCCGAGAAGCGGCACAGGCTGGCCCAAGCTATCCACCACGCGGCCCGCAACCTCACGCGCAGCCTCGGCATCGTCGACCTGTTCAAGCACGATGACGAACTCGTCTCCACCGAAACGGGCGATCACATCCGCCTCGCGCACCAGCCGTTTCATCCGTTCCGCCGACGCCTTTAGCACCTCGTCACCCGCCGCATGACCGTAGCGGTCGTTGACCGCCTTGAAGTCATCCAGATCCACGACCAGCACCGCCATCTGCCCGCGCGAGCGCTTCGCGCCAGCGATCAACTGCTTTTCATTTTCGTGCAGGAAGCGCCGATTAGCCAGCCCGGTCAGCGGGTCGCGCAAGCTCAGCTGCCTGATGGTCTGCTCGGCATCGATGCCCGCTCCGATCAGCCGCACGGTCTCCCGGTACAGCCCGAATAGCGCCAATCCTGTCCATAGTCCAGCCATTCCAAGCAGCACCGACGACAGGGTCTGCGCGTGGATGCGCGCCTTTTCGCGCGTTTCCAACCGGTTCAACTCTTCCCGCTCGGCCTCGATTAGAATGCGGTGGATCTGATCCATCGCTGATTTGTCGAAACCCGCCAGCTCCCGAATTGCGGGTGTGCTGCCGGAAGCCGCTTCGGCCTGCTGCTGCAGGGCGCTGAATCCGGTTTCCAGGCCCGATTGCAGCGCCGGCAGTGGCGCAAGACGGGCGAACTGGACACGGTCAGCGCGAATCAGGGCGATCAGTTGTTCGGCACGCGGACAGCGCGCGTCGCGGCATATCAGGCTTGGGTCAAGGAAGATGGAATTGCCCGACTCGGCGAATTTGCGCACCGCGGTGTCCAGGTTGAGCAGGTAGGTGCGCAACGCGTCGATGTACGCGATGACGCGCCGCGCATGGTCCACCGAGCGAACGCCGGCCGCCGAGCGCTGCTGCTGGTAGACGATCATCGCGACCAGAATTGCGATGATTACGGCGAAGATCAGCACGCCCTTGCGCAGCAGGCGCTTGAAGCCGGCGAAGACGGATTCGTCGATATCGGTTTGCATTTCGTGGCGAATCAAGGTTTATTCTGCGTATGCGGCATCGGCGCGGGCCGATCGAGCAGGCCTAGTCTAGCGCAGGAATCAGTCCGAGCTTGAATAATTCTGCCATGCTCCGGGCTGCCGTCGCTCGACGAACTCGGAGTGTTGCCCCTGTTTGATTCGGGTCCGAAGAACGCGGACCAGTTCATTGGACCCTGCAAATATCAAAGGGCAGCAGGTCTGCCCCGTGCTGCCGGGTCACGCGGCGCTGGCTCTACCGATACAAATCCAGCAGATACTGCTGGGCGCAAAAGGGTTTGCCGCGCCGGCTGGTCCTGTGGTGGTATTTACCTTGCGCGTCCATTTCCCAAGTCTGCTGATTGTCCCTCAGGTAAGGGCGCAGACCTTCCTGGATTACGCGCTTTTTGAGTTTGGGTTCCAGCACCGGAAAACAGGTTTCGATGCGGCGGAAGAAGTTGCGGTCCATCCAGTCCGCGCTGGAGAGGTAAATCCGTTCCTCGCCACTCTGGCGGAAATAGAACACCCGGCTGTGTTCCAGGAACCGGCCGATGATGGAGCGCACGCGGATATTTTCCGACAGCCCCGCCACGCCGGGCTTCAGCGCACACACGCCACGCACGATCAGGTCGATCTTCACCCCGGCCTGGGACGCGGCATAGAGCGCGGCGATCACGCGTGGCTCCAGCAGGGCGTTCATCTTGGCAATGATTACGGCAGGCTGTCCGGCGCGCGCGAGGGCGGTCTCCTTTTCGATCGCGGCGAGAATTTCGCTGTGCAGAGTGAAGGGCGACTGCCACAGCTGGTTGAGCTTGCCGGCCCGGCCCAGCCCGGTAAGCTGGACAAAAACATGATGGACGTCGGCAGTGATGGCTTCGTCGCAGGTGAGCAAGCCGAAGTCGGTATACAGCCGGGCGGTGCGGGCGTTGTAATTGCCGGTGCCCAGATGCGCATAGCGCCTGAGCTGGCCTTCCTCGCGGCGCACCACCAAGGCCATCTTGGCGTGGGTCTTGTGGCCCACTACGCCGTACACCACATGGGCGCCAGCCTCCTCCAGCCGGGCGGCCCAATTGATGTTGGCTTCCTCGTCGAAGCGCGCCATCAATTCCACCACCACGGTGACTTCCTTGCCTTGGCTCGCGGCGGTTATGAGGGCGTTCATCAACACCGAGTCGGCCCCGGTGCGGTAGACGGTTTGGCGGATTGCGACCACCTGGGGATCAAGGCAGGCCTGCTCGATGAAATCGATCACGGTCTGGAACGATTCGAATGGGTGATGCAGCAGGATGTCACCTCTGCGGATCACTTCAAACATGTTGTCGATCTTCGCGACGCGGGCCGGCAGGTGCGGCGTGAATGGGGTGAATTTCAGGTCAGGGCGATCCACCCAGTCGGGAATCTGCATCAAGCGCACCAGGTTGACCGGGCCGCGCTCCTGATACAGGTCTTCAGGGCTGAGGCCGAACTGCTCGAGCAGAAACCGCGCCATGGAATCGGAGCAGTTGTCCGCCACTTCCAGGCGCACGGCCGCGCCGTAATTGCGTTGCGGCAATTCGCCCTGCAAGGCCTGGCGCAGGTTCTTGGTTTCCTCCTCATCGACGAACAGGTCAGAGTTGCGCGTCACACGGAACTGGTAGCATCCCTCCACGTTCATGCCGCTGAATAGCTCCCCCACGTGGGCGTGCAGGATGGACGACAGAAACACGAAACCGTATTCGCAAGCGGCAATGTTGCTGGGCATGTGGATAACCCGCGGCAGGGCCCGGGGCGCCTGCACCACCGCCACGCCGGTGTTGCGTCCGAACGCGTCCTTGCCGGTCAGCTCGACGATGAAATTGAGGCTCTTGTTGAGCACGCGCGGAAAGGGATGGGCGGGGTCGAGACCGAGGGGCGTCAGCACCGGTATCAGTTCGCGAAAGAAATAATCCTTGATCCACGCCGCTTGGGCCTCATTCCAGTGGGTGCGGCGAATAAAGCGTATGCCGGTCTCGGCCAGCGCGGGCAGCACATTCTGGTTGAGCAAGTCATACTGGCGGTCGACCAGCTCATGCGCCTGGCGCTCGACCTCGCGAAACACTTGGCGCGGGCTGAGCCCGTCCGGGGATGGCGTGGTGACTCCCGCAGCGATCTGCTCCTTGAGCCCCGCCACGCGGACTTCAAAGAACTCGTCCAAATTGCTGCTCACGATGCACAGGTAGCGCAGCCGCTCCAGGAGAGGAGTGGCAGGATCTTCGGCTTGGGCCAGCACGCGGCGCTGGAAGGCGAGGATGCCCAGTTCCCGGTTGAGCAGCTGTTCGGGCTGAGGTAGTTTCATGGGGAAAGTTGGTATCTAATTGGTTTGCTCCGATCCTAACAAACTTAAGCAATCCCCATCTATCGCGCAGAGATGACTGACCCAGGCCGTGAGATTGAACTTAAGCTGCTGCTGCCGGCCGGCAGTGCGGCGCTGCTGAGGCATCCCAGGCTGAACGGAACGCGTCCCACGCGCCAGCGACTGCACACGGTGTATTTCGATACGCAGGATTTCGCGCTGGCAAAGCGCGGTGTGGCCCTGCGGGTGCGACGTGCGGGGCGGCGCTGGATACAGACGCTCAAGACAGAAGCGAATTCAAGCGGGGGACTAAGCACCCGGATTGAGTTGGAGGTTCCAGCGTCGGGACCCGGCATCGAGTTCGACCGTTTCCCGGCCGAGGCAGGGGATCACGTGCCGGAATCGCTGCGAGAAAAGCTGGCGCCGGCGTTTGAAACTCGATTCCTTAGGCGCAGTTGGCAGGTGACCGGGATTTGGGGCAGCCAGATTGAAGTGGCGCTGGACGAAGGCGAGATCCGCGCCGGCGACAAGACTGAAGCCATCCGGGAGCTGGAGCTCGAACTCAAGAGCGGCCGGCCGGATGCGCTGTTTGCGCTGGCTTTGGAATTGGCCAGGAGTGTGCCGTTATGGCCGTTCGACCGCAGCAAGGCCGAGCGCGGCGCCGGTCTGGCAAAGGGCATTGCGGCCGGCCCCGTCAAGGCGAAACTGCCCCTCCTTGAGCGGCGCCTGAAGCCTGCCGACGCGTGGCGGATGATCGGCGCTCAATTGCTGCGCCAATTTGCCGGCAACCTGCCGGGCATCGCCTACGACCAAAATGTGGAATACCTGCACCAGGCTCGGGTTGCCCTGCGGCGCTTTCGATCCGCCTACGCCCTATTCAAGCGCGGTTTCCCCTTGCCGTTGACCGTGCTCGGCGAGCTCAAAGAACTCAATGCCAGCCTGGGCCCGGCGCGTGACTGGGACGTATTCTGCACCCAGACGCTGCCGCCCATCCTGGGCGCTGTTCCTGACGTGGATCCGCTTCAACGCCTGGCCGACCTGGCGGACAAAGCGCGCCGACAGGCCCATGAGCGGCTGGCGCAGTACCTGCGATCGCCTGCCTGCGGAGGGCTGTTGCTGGGTCTGGCGCGGCGTTTGTCGGCATCCCCCAAGCATTTCGTCGCCGAGCTGGGAGATGCCCGGGTGGAGAGCTTTGCCGCCCGTCATTTGAAAAAGCGCCACCGGCAGACGATGGCCTTGGCGGCGGCTGTGGAAATGGACGCGGTGGGGCGGCACCGGCTGCGCATCAGCATCAAGCATTTACGTTACGTCCTCGACTGCTTTGCCGGTCTGTATCCGCGCCGCGCAGTTGGCGGCATGAGCAAGGCGCTGGGGAATTTGCAGGATGTTCTGGGGCACATGAATGATCAGGCGGTGGCGCACCGGCTGATCCAAACCATCGACGATGGGTCAGCCGACTTCGCACAGGCGCAGGCCGTCGTCCGCGGCTGGCTGGCTGCGATCGTGGTGCAATCCGAACTCAGTCTGGCGGGTGATCTTAAAGAACTTTCTGCCATCAAACGCTTCTGGTAGACATACGTCGGGGAGTTCGCCCAGGGGCTGCCGTTTGATCATTGCAGCAAAGTTCGACAGTTTGTCCGTCTGAGGTGGACACAAGCCTGCAATCGAACTGTAATCAAATCAGCACGGGGTGCCGTGCAGAGCACACACATGACCAACTGAAGAGGAAGTGTATGCACTTGCTGTTGTGGCGACACGCGGAAGCGGAAGACGGGGGCGATGACCTCGCCCGGCGACTGACGGCACGCGGCAAAAAACAGGCGCAGCGGGTTGCGGCCTGGCTGACTGCCTGCCTGCCCAATGAGGCGCTGGTGCTGGTCAGCCCTGCGGTGCGCTGCCAGGAGACCGCCCGCACATTGGGGCGGGAAATGGAGACGCGCGACGATCTGGCGCCCGGAGCCGACGCCGACACCGTGTTGCAAGCGGCCGGCTGGCCCGAGGGCCCAGAGTGGGTCTTGATCGTTGGCCACCAGCCCACTCTGGGCGAGGTTGCGGCCAGGCTGCTGGGAGCGCCTGAGGGCTTGAGCCTGCGCAAGGGCGGGTTGATGTGGTTCGAATTGCGCCAGCGCAACCGGGAGCAGGAGGTGGTGCTGCGCGCGGTGATCGGCCCGGACCTGGTTTAGCCAGCTGACCGGTGACGTGGCAGCTGAACGCGGCGGCCTCCATGCCGTGCAGCTTGGGGGCCATACGGTCTTACCCATGGCAGGCCCTTAACCGGTAGGAACGGCACTAGGTTTTTCGGCCGGCAGCGGAGGATCTTGTGCGCGCGGCACCGACGCCCGCCGGTTTGCGGGCATCGCGGGGCAGCGCCGCGATGTCGGTGCCGGCCTTCTGCAGATGCTCGAGGAAGGTACGCGCCACGACCGACAGTTGCTTGCCCCTGGGCCAGGACACATACCAGTGGCGGCGGATCGGGAAGTGCTCGACATCGAGTATCACGATTTGACTCGTCGAGGCATCCAGCGCGAGCGTGTGGCGCGAGAGCACCGAGATACCCAAGCCGCCGGCAATGGCCTGCTTGATGGCCTCGTTGCTGCCGAGTTCCATTCGGACATTGACCTTGAGCCGGTGTTTCGTGAGCAGCCGCTCCAGGGCCTGGCGCGTGCCGGAGCCGGGCTCGCGCATGAGAAACGGTTCCTGCGCCAGACGTTTCAGCGGAATCCGTTTCTTGCCTGCCAGAGGGTGGCCGTTCGGTGCAAGCACGACCAGAGGATTCTCCAGGAACGGCTGGCTTTCGACGTCCAGCTCCTCCGGCGGTTGCCCGGTGATGTAGAGATCGTCCTGGTTTTCCAGCAGGCGTTCCAGAACGCGCTCGCGATTGGTCACCTTCAATGCCACGTCTATGCCGGGATACTCCTGGCAGAACTGGCCGAGCAGGCGGGGAGCAAAGTATTTGGCCGTGGTGACCACCGCCAGCCGCAGCCGCCCCTTCTTCATTCCCTTCATGTCGGAGACGGTCATTTCAAATCGCGACAGCTGCTCCGAGATCTCGCGACAGGTGGCCAACAGTGTGTGCCCGGCATCGGTGAGGTGTATGCGCTTGCCCAGTTGCTCGAACAGCGGCAGGCCCACCGCCTCGGTGAGTTTCTTGATCTGCATGGAGACGGTCGGCTGGGTCAGGTGCAATTCCTCGGCCGCGCGGGTGAAACTGCCAAGGCGCGCAATGGCCTCGAAGACTTCGAACTGGCGAAATGTGGTGTGCCGCATGGATGGATCTCACCGAACTATAGATAGATGATAATCTATCATACTGATTGAAAAAATTGACTGTTATTTATGGTTAGTCTCGGTAGAGTTACGTTCACATTCCGATGTGAGAGGAATGCGACTTCACCATTGACCTCAGGAGGCATCAATCATGAGTGGCCAAGCTGCCGGCGGCACCATCCAGGACGCCAAGGAACGTTACAAGTCAGGCGTCATTCCGTACAAGAAAATGGGTTATTGGGAGCCCGATTACAAACCCAAGGACACCGATGTCATTGCGCTTTTCCGTATCACCCCGCAGCCGGGTGTGGACGCGGACGAAGCCGCCGCGGCGGTGGCGGGCGAATCTTCCACCGCCACCTGGACCGTGGTCTGGACCGACCGCCTGACTGCGTGCGAGCTCTATCGCGCCAAGGCCTACCGCGTGGACCCGGTGCCCAATACCGGTCCGGGCACCAAGACCGAGCAGCAGTACTTCGCCTATATCGCCTATGACCTCGACTTGTTCGAGCCTGGGTCCATCGCCAACCTCACCGCTTCCATCATCGGCAACGTGTTCGGCTTCAAGGCGGTGAAGGCCCTGCGCCTCGAAGACATGCGCATCCCCGTGGCCTATCTCAAGACTTTCCAAGGGCCCGCGACCGGCGTCGTGGTCGAGCGCGAGCGGCTCGACAAGTTCGGCCGCCCGTTGCTGGGCGCCACGACCAAGCCCAAGCTGGGCCTGTCGGGCCGCAACTATGGCCGCGTGGTGTACGAGGCGCTCAAGGGCGGCCTGGACTTCGTAAAGGACGACGAGAACATCAACTCGCAGCCCTTCATGCACTGGCGCGACCGCTTCCTTTACTGCATGGAAGCCGTCAACAAGGCATCGGCCGCGACCGGCGAGGTCAAGGGGCATTACCTCAACGTGACCGCCGGCACCATGGAGGACATGTATGAGCGCGCCGAATTCGCCAAAAGCCTGGGTTCGGTCATCGTCATGATCGACCTGGTCATCGGCTACACGGCGATCCAGAGCATGGCCAAGTGGGCGCGCAAGAACGACATGATCCTGCACCTGCACCGCGCCGGTAACTCCACCTACTCACGGCAGAAGAACCACGGCATGAACTTCCGCGTCATCTGCAAATGGATGCGCATGGCGGGTGTGGACCACATCCACGCCGGTACCGTGGTGGGCAAGCTGGAAGGCGATCCGCTCATGATCAAGGGCTTCTACGACACACTGCTGCAGACCCACACGCCGGTCAGCCTGGAGAACGGCCTGTTCTTCGACCAGGACTGGGCGTCGCTCAACAAGGTCATGCCAGTCGCCTCGGGGGGCATCCATGCCGGCCAGATGCACCAGTTGATCCACTACCTGGGCGAAGACGTGGTGCTGCAGTTCGGCGGCGGCACCATCGGCCATCCCATGGGCATACAGGCCGGCGCGGTCGCAAACCGGGTCGCGCTGGAAGCCATGATCCAGGCGCGCAACGAGGGTCGCGATTACCTGAAGGAAGGTCCGCAGATCCTGGAGGCAGCGGCCAAGTGGTGCAGCCCGCTCAAGGCAGCGCTGGACACCTGGAAGGACATCAGCTTCAACTACGAGTCGACCGACACGGCGGACTTCGTGCCGACCGCCACCAGCAGCGTCTAACAGTCAAGCGAGGAGATATCAATCATGATGAGCAATCAAGGCAACCGCATTACACAGGGGCAGTTTTCCTTCCTTCCCGATCTGACCGACGAGCAGATCACACTGCAGATCAAGTACGCGCTGAAGAACGGCTGGGCGGTCAACGTCGAGTACACCGACGACCCGCACCCGCGCAACACCTATTGGGAAATGTTCGGCATGCCCATGTTCGACCTCAAGGATCCCGCCGGAATCCTGATGGAGGTCAACAATTGCCGCAAGACCTTTCCCAATCACTACATCCGCGTGACCGCGTTCGACAGTTCGCGCGGTGTCGAGTCACCGCGCATGTCGTACATCGTCAACCGGCCCAAGAGCGAACCGGGCTTTGGGCTTTCGCGCCAGGAGGGGCCGGGCCGGTCCATCCACTACACGGTGCACAGCTATGCCACCGACAAGCCCGAAGGCGAGCGCTACTGACGTGGCGCCCGGTTGGGGACGCCTCGCGCGTCCCCGCCGCATGACCTTGATTTGCAACTGCCTGGAGCGCAGACATGAACGATGGTGCCGCTGACGCGCCTGTCCCGACCAAGGCCTTGTACGCCGTGCCCGATGACACGCCGGTGGATCTGGGCGCAGCACTGCGCGATTCCCAGGTCCAGGAGGTGCTGGACAAGCTCGACCGTGAACTGGTGGGGCTGAAACCGGTCAAGACCCGGATCCGCGAAACCGCGGCCCTGCTGCTGGTCGACCGGGTGCGCAAGGAACTGGGGCTGACGGCGGGCGCGCCGTCTCTGCACATGTGTTTCACCGGCAATCCCGGCACCGGCAAGACCACGGTGGCACTGCGCATGGCCGAAATTTTGCATCGCCTGGGTTATGTGCGCGAAGGTCATTTGGTCGCCGTTACGCGCGACGATCTGGTCGGCCAATACATCGGCCATACCGCGCCCAAGACCAAGGAGGTGCTGAAGAAGGCGATGGGCGGTGTGCTGTTCATCGACGAGGCATACTACCTGTACAAGCCGGAAAACGAACGCGACTACGGTGCAGAGTCCATCGAAATCCTGCTGCAGGTAATGGAAAACAACCGCGACGATCTGGTTGTGATCCTGGCCGGCTACAAGGACAAGATGGACCGCTTTTTCCAGAGTAATCCCGGCATGTCCTCGCGCATCGCGCACCACCTTGATTTCCCGGATTATGAACCGGACGAACTTCTGGCGATCGCCAAGCTTATGCTGGAGGCCAGCCAGTACCGTTTCAGTCCGGATGCAGAGCGCGCGTTTCGTGAATACATCGTCAGGCGCATGCAGATGCCGCATTTCGCCAATGCGCGCTCGGTGCGCAACGCCCTGGACCGTGCCCGCCTGCGCCAGGCCAACCGGCTGTTCGCGCGCCCCGGCGCGCGGCTGACCAAGAAAGACCTCGTGACCCTGGAGCCGGACGACATCCTGGCGAGCAGGGTGTTTAAGGAAGGAGTCCCGGACACGGAGGGGAAAGATGCCCGCGAGTCGCCTCGCGAATAGGTCAGTTTCGCGCAGTTGCCGGAGCCGTGTCCCGTGACGCCCTGGCTGCGCGAGTTGACTCCCCTGCGGGTGTGGCCCAAGACGATTCCCGCCGCGCATTACAACTGCGTGCGGCTGGCGCTCAAGCGCCTGAGCTGCCCACTGCGCCATGAGTTGGAAAGGCCCGCCATGATCCTGCTGCTGCATGAGGATTTCTGGGCCGGCATGGCCCCGTGGGATGAAGAACTGCCGCTGCTCGCCTGGACCGATTTCGACACCCGCCGGTCCGGCCTCGATCAACCCGTGTCTTGCCGACTGCACCTTTATCACGCGCACGCAGGGCTGCTGATGGGGGTGGCGCTCGAGGCGCTCGATGCCGGGCTCAAGCAGCGCCTCGACGCACAGCGCGCAGCTGGCACACGCAACGACGGATCCTGAGGCGCATCGCCTTCAAGTTGTCCCGACCCGCCGGCGGACTTCTGCGTTGAGGGCCTCCGCCACCACAAGTCATAGCCGTTTTTTCCGCAGCAGCGACCAAGCCAGGACGGGAAAAGTCGGCCTCGGTAGGCTTCACACTGGACAGGCTTCTCAGGGCGACGCGTATCATCGTCCGCACCGTCAAGAAATTATCCATCGCCAGGATGTTTAGACTCATGCGGCTGGCGCTCTCTGTCCAGGATTTTCATTAGCGCGGCGCAGCTATAATCGCGGTGGAGACTCTTGATCAGCCACTACCTGCGCGACGGTGCTGGACTTAATCAGAGGTTCCGACACAATACTGATTATGAAGGACCGGCGCATTTGCAACGCTTGATACCTCATGGCGGAATTCATTCTTTCGCCTGACCGCCTCTGGTCTGCTTTCAGATCGCGGCCCCTGCCGATTCAGGCGCTGTGGGCGGGCGCGCTGATCGTAGCCGCCGCGCTGCTGTTCAGTCTCAGCGCAACTTTGAACCAGCCCGTCTATGCGCCTTTATACGGCCATCTGTCCGACCGCGACGGCGGGACGGTCCTGGAGGCGCTGGACAAGCTCAATGTGCGGTACAAAGTGGTCAATGGCGCCATCCAGGTCCCCGCTCCGGAGGTAGATGCAACCCGCTTCCGCCTCGCGGCGCAAGGCCTGCCCAAGGGCGAGAACGGCGGCTTTGATGCCCTGTCGGCCCCGACGCTGGGCATGACCAGTTTTCAGGAACAGCTCGGCTACCAGCATGCACTCGAAGCAGACCTGTCTCACACCCTGGAGGGGCTTGCGCCGGTAGCCTCGGCGCGGGTTCATCTGGCGCTGCCCAAGGCAAGCGCCTTCCTGCGCGAGGGCCCGCAGCCATCGGCGGCCGTGTTGATCAAGACCAGGCCCGGAATGAGCCTGGACGACGAGCAAATCCAGTCCATTCGGCAGATCGTGGCCAAGGGCGTGCCGCGCATGTCGGCGGGCCAGGTAGGCATCGTCAATCAACGGGGCGAGCTGCTGGCGCGCGCCGAAGAGGCGGAGCGGCAGTTTTTGAGGCCGGAACAGCAGGAGGCGGTTCGGACGACAGAGGCGGAACTGGCAGATCGGGTGAGCGAAGCCCTGGCCCCCTGGCTGGGCAAGGCGAACATCCGGACTCAGGTGACGGCGCGGCTCAATTTTGCCGAGACCGAAGTCACGCGCGAGCGAGCGCATTCGGGTGCCAAGGGATCGACTGATCGCACCGTTCTGCGGACTCGCGAACCCTCAGGCCGCATCGAAAGGCTGAGCGCCCTGGTGGTGGTGAATGAGGCGAGCCTGCCGGAGGGCGAGCGCCAGGCCCCGGCGACACAGAAAAGAATTCAGCAGCTGGCGAGCCAGGCGTTGGGCATGGACAGCCAGCGGCACGACAGCCTGCAGGTGGTCCTACTCCCCTTTGAACAGGCGCCGGCACGAATTCCCCAGGCGCCGGATCTTGTGCCCGTAGCGCCTGCGGCCAGGTCCCAACCGATTTCCTGGATTCGCGCCTTGGCCCTGGCTATTCCAGTCCTGCTGGCGATGGGCGTGGTGTGGCAGATGTGGATGCGGCGCAAGCGGGAGGCGCATGTCAAACCCGCTGAAGCCGCCGTTTCCTCCTTCGATGCCGCGGTGGAAGCGGCGCGTGAATCCGTTCTGGCGGATCCGGCGCGAGCGGCCAGCGTGATACGTCTCTGGTTGCAATCATGAATCAGGCCGGCCTGGAAAAAAGTGCCATCCTGCTCATGTCGGTTGGTGAGGCCGCTGCCGGTCAGGTCCTGCGCTATCTGAGCCCGACGGAAGTTGCCCATCTGGCGGAGACCATGCGCGGCATTGGCGGCCAGTCGCGCGATCGGGTGGCTGCCGTGCTGGCGGATTTTCAGGGAGAAGCCGAACGTCAGACCGGCTACGGCATGGCCCCGCAGGCGTTTCTCGGCGAAGCACTGAGTCAGGCGCTGGGCCAGGAGAAAGCGGCTGCCCTGCTCGCACGTCTGGAAGGCGAGGGCGCCCCGCTCAAACAACTCGCTTGGATGGCGCCTGCCGAAATTTCGCAACTGCTTGCCCAGGAGCCTGCACCTGTAATCGCCACGGTGCTGGCCCACCTGGAGCGGGATCAGGCCGCGGAAGTACTCATGCTGCTGGCGCCGCCACAGCGCGACGAGGCCTTGCTGTCCCTGAGCCGCTGGCAGGGGGCGGCACCGGAGGCGCTGCGTGAATTATCCGACTGGCTGGCCAGCCGGATCGAACACGCGCCACCGGGCCGCGAACAGGGCGAGGAACTGGCCGCGTCTATCCTGCGCAGACTTCCCAAGGACGCAGCCCAAGCCGTAAACAGCGGCTTGTCGAACCGTGACCCGGCCCTGGCGGGACGCCTGGCAGCGGCCACGCTGACGTTTCAGGATCTGAGCCGGCTGGACAATGCCAGCCGCACCCGTCTGTTCAAGGCTGCGCCGGCGCAGATTCTGTTGCAGGCCATGAAGGGTGCCGATCCCGGTTTGGTGGAAACGCTGGCTCAGCGCATGGGAAGCACCGCCGCGCGGCGCCTGAAGGACGACCTCGACAGCCTGGGCGCGGTTCGGGTAGACCAGATCGAAGCCGCCCAGGATGAAGTGGTTCGCCTGATGCAGCAACTGGCCAGCGGCGGCGAACTGAGCCTGGAGCCCATGCATGAGTGAACCTCAGAAGCCCGTGGCCCAACAATCCGCATTCGAACGCTGGGAAGTGGTCGAGCCGGTGAGCGACGCGGAAAGCGACGACGCGCGGGCGGCGCGGCTGCTGGTTGAATCCACGCGGATTCGGGAGCAGGCCAGGGCGGAAGGAATGCTGCAGGGCATCGAGGACGGCCGCCGCGAAGCTCAGGCGGACTGCCTGCGCATGAAGGATCTGGCCGTCAGTTTCACTCAGGCCCTTGAGTCGCTGGATTTCAAGATTGCGGACATGGTGCTGGACCTGGCTCTGGATGTGGCCCGCCAAGTGGTGGCCGGGGAACTGGCGGCCAAGCCGGAACGGGTGATGGATGTGGTGCGGCTGGCCCTGAGGCAGATGATGGACACCACGCGCGAGGCCCGTCTGCTCCTGAATCCCGAGGATGCCGCATTGGTGCGACCGCAGCTTGAGGAAGTGTTGGACGAGAGCCGCCTGCGCATCGTGGAAGATTCCCGCATCGTGCGCGGCGGATGCCTGATCGAGACGCCGCATGGCGACTTGGACGCCACTTTGCAGATGCGCTGGCGTCAGGTCGTGAAGGTGTTGGGCAGCAACAAGAACTGGCTGGAATAAGCCCGCACAGCCATGGCAATTGACCGCACCGTTTCCCTGCGCGAATACCTGGCCGATTGCCGGCGCGCGGTCAGCCTGAGCGCACCGGTTGCGGCCAGCGGGCGTCTGACACGGGTGGCGGGCCTGGTCATGGAGGCGGTGGGCCTGCGCCTGCCCATCGGCAGTCAGTGCATGGTGCAGATTCCCGGCGGGCAAAGCGTCGATGCGGAAGTGGTGGGCTTTTCCGGCGAGCGCATCTATCTGATGCCGGCGACCGACATCTACGGCGTCATGCCCGGTGCCCGCGTGGTGCCGGAGAACCCCGTTGCGGTGCAGCCGCCGCGCATGGGCAGGCGCTACATCCCGCGGCGCCGCGCGCAGGACCGGGTGCGTCAGGTCGCGGTCGGCCCGCAGCTGCTGGGCCGGGTGATGGACGGCGCGGGACGGCCGCTGGACAATCTGGGCCCGCTGCTGATGGACAAACGGGTGCCGCTGTATTCCCGCCCGATCAATCCCTTGGAGCGCGCGCCCATCCGCAAGCCGCTGGATGTCGGCATACAGTCCATCAATGCCCTGCTAACGGTTGGCCGCGGCCAGCGGCTGGGGCTGTTTGCCGGCAGCGGGGTGGGCAAGTCCATCCTGCTCGGCATGATGGCGCGCTACACCGATGCCGACGTGGTGGTGGTGGGCCTGATCGGCGAACGCGGCCGCGAGGTCAAGGATTTCATCGAGAACAACCTTGGCCCCGAGGGCATGGCGCGCGCGGTGGTGGTAGCCGCGCCGGCCGATAATCCGCCGCTGATGCGTTTGAACGGCGCGGCCTACGCCATGTCCATCGCCGAACATTTCCGCGACCAGGGCAGGCACGTGCTGCTGATCATGGATTCTCTCACCCGCTATGCCATGGCCCAGCGCGAGGTGGCGCTGGCGATCGGCGAACCGCCCGCGACCAAGGGCTATCCGCCATCGGTATTCGCCAAGCTGCCGCAACTGGCTGAGCGCGCAGGCAATGCCAAGGGGGGTGGCGGGTCCATAACGGCGTTCTTTACCGTATTGATGGAAGCCGACGACGAACAGGATCCGGTGGCCGATGCTGCGCGCGCCATCCTCGACGGCCACATCGTGCTTTCGCGTGAGTTGGCGGAAGCCGGCCTCTACCCGGCCATCGATGTGGAAGCGTCGATTAGCCGGGCCTTGCCCGATCTGGTGGATGCAGAGGAGCTGGAACGCATCCGGCGCTTCAAATATCTCTACTCGCGCTATCAGCGCAGCCGTGACTTGCTGGCGGTCGGCGCCTACGTGCAAGGCGCCGACCCGGTGCTGGACGAGGCGGTGAAGGTGCAGCCGCTGATGCAGGAATACCTGATGCAGGAGTTGTGGCAGCGGGTCAGCATGGCCGAGGCCAAGCGGGCTCTGGCGGAGTTGTTGCCCTGATGTTCAACCTGCAGATTGTCTACGACCTGGCGCGCAAGCGCGCCGAGGGCTATGCGCGCGCGGTCAAGCAGACCCACGGGCACTGGCTTCGCGCGCGCGCGCAAATGGTCCGTTTGCAGGCCGAGCGCAGCCGCTATGTCGAGAAGCTGGCAAGCCAGCGGCGCGCGGGAGGCCCCGGCTTCTATCCGGCAGCGGTTGAGGCTTGGCAAATGCTCAGCATCCGCATGCAGCGCGGCCGGCAGCAACTGGACACTGCGCATGCTGAATGGCAGCAGGCCATGCGGATATGGAAGGAGCAGGAAAGGCGGGTGCAGGCCTTGACCGTGCTGAGGCAGCGCTATCGTGATGAGTTGGCGCGGCGTGACGCGGCTCGCGAGCGCAAGCTGCACGATGAAATTTCCATCCGGTCCTTCATCGCCACGCGGGCGGACGGCGCGATCGATCCCGGGCTGCCGTGGGAAGAACACCTGGCATGAGACTGCCCCAACTCAGCCCGGATGAAATCCGCGCCTTGCAGCTAGATGGCAGTAACGCAGCGTGGAATCTGGCGGAACGCATCAGAGCACATCTGATGGCCGCTCTGCCTGCACCGGTGCGGGTCCAGGCTTTCATCCTGGCTTTGCCTGCAGGCGCGATCGCAGGCGAGTCGCCGAGCCTGTATGCGGACGACGACTTGCTGGCCGCCTGGGTGGCGGTGCGCTTCGGTTCGGGCAGTGTGTGCAAGCCGGTGCCGGCACGCTACGGGACAAGCTTGCTGACACGGATTGAATCGGCCCTGGCGGAATTCGCCTTGCGCGGCGAGGTGGATGAAGCTGCCTCCCTGAACCTGGAAATTCACCTGAATGATCGGTACGGCAGGCTCGAACTTGACTGGCGCGGCATGGGCGCCAAGGCGCTGAGAATATGGGCATTGGAAAAATGGGGGAGCAAACATGGCTGAGCCTCGCCGCAAACGCGCTGGCCGCTTACCCTCGCCCAGGGGGAGGGCAGGG
>DASQBT010000018.1:0-3253 GCA_035635075.1 Thiobacillaceae bacterium
CACCTCGGAGCCTTACGTCATGGGCTCTCACGCCACGTGTTCGGGTGCATGGGCGAGCGGACCCGAAGACTCCGCGCCGCACGACTACCAGTGGGGATACAACCGGATGACGACCATCGAAGGCCTGTTCGGGGCCGGGGATACGATAGGAGGCTCTGCGCACAAGTTCTCGTCCGGCTCCTTTACCGAAGGACGAATCGCCGGAAAATCGGCGGTCAGGTATGTCATGGATTTGAAAGGCGCCCTCCCTGAGGCGGACGACGCGCAGATCAAACAACTCGCGGCAACCATATTCAAACCGCTGGAGAACTACAAGGTGGGCAGGAACGAGATCGTTGCGGGAACCGTTTCGCCGAACTACCTGCTGCCGCTTCACGGCCTGCAGCGGCTGGAAAAACTCATGGATGAATACGTCGGCGGCTACAGCACCTACTATGTGACCAACGAACCGTTGATCAACCGGGGCCTGGAGCTCCTAAGCATGCTCAAGGAGGATCTCGAGCACGTCGGTGCCGAGGACCTCCACCAGCTCCAGCGGGCGTGGGAGCTCAACCACCGGGTCCTGACGGCGGAGGCAGTGGCCAGGCACACCCTGTTCAGGCAGGAAACCAGGTGGCCGGGGTACTATTATCGTGCCGACCATCCGAAGCTGGACGATGCCGAGTGGCATGCTTTCACCGCATCCGAGTACGATCTGAAGACGGGTGAATGGCGCCTGACCAAGCTTCCGGTTCACCACATCATAGAGTGAGCAGTGCGAACCGACACGGGAGCGTTTGGGTGTACTTGCGCCTCATTGTGCGGCGCGAGAGACTTTTCGGTCCCGCATGTCGCGCAATGCGCAGCAGGACGCGATGCAGCCGTGACCGCTTATCGCGCCTTATCACGTGGTGTTTCAACCCTGCAGTGCTGCACGGGCCGCCCCCAGCAAGGCAGTCCGCGGTTCCAGGATGATGCGCACCGGCACCTCAGCCATCAGCCCGGCGAAACGGCCTTTGTTCGTGAAGGCCGCCATGAAGTTGCCGTGCGGAAATCGCTCGAGCAACTTGGGGGCGATGCCGCCCCCGATGTAAAGACCGCCGGTGGCAAGCGCCATGAGCGCAAGGTTGCCCGCCGCCGCACCGTAGCAGGAAAGAAAAAGATCGAGGGCCTTGACGCAGATAGCGGGCTCACCGCGCAAAGCGGCTTGGGCAACGACGGCAGCCCGGTCCGGCACTTCACTGAGTTGCCGGGCAAGCCAATCCGGCTCGACCATCCCTCCCTGTTTGAGAAATTCGTAAATGTTCACCAGGCCCGGCCCGGACACCACGCGCTCCACGCTGACCCGGCCGTAGCGCACGGCGAGGAAGCGCCACAACGCGACTTGTTCTTCGCTGCAGGGCGCAAAATCAGCGTGTCCGCCCTCCGAGGCCAAAATACGGTGGCTCTTGCCTTCACTGACCAGCATGGCCATCCCCAAGCCGGTTCCGGCGGCAATCAATGCCCGGTTGCTATCGGCGCGGGGCTGTCCGACATTGAGGGTGAAGCATTGCTCGGGCGCGAGGATGCCCAACCCGATTGCGTTGGCTTCCAGATCATTGATCAGATACACGGATTTCAGGCCCAGTTCCGCGCCAAGTTCGCGTTCTGACAGGCGCCAGCCCAGATTGGGCAGCGTGCTTTCCCCTGCCAGCACCGCGCCTGCCACCCCGAAGCAGGCGGTGGTGGCGCTCTGGCCCGTGTCCGCGAAAAATTGCCTCGCCACATCACCGAGGCCGGCGAAGTCGCGATTCTGGTAGGTGCGCTCCGCCACAGTCTCGGGTGCCTCGGACGGGCCGCGAAAAAAGGCCAGATCGCTCTTGGTGCCGCCGATGTCGCCGGCCAGAACTAGATCGTCAGGCATGACACGCTCCCTTCCGTTGAGTGCCTGCGTTCAAAAAGTAACTGCAGGGTGTTGCCGACCCTGGACGGAAGCCGTCGCACACGCTTACGCCAGCAAATGTAGACCTTCCGTACGGTTTAGGCCTACCCATAGTGGGTTTGCAGCGCCAACGTGTCAATTCACCCTGGCCTCACATGGTGCCAATTTGACCGCTGATCACCAGCCTGTGGCGCCGCGCCAGGGAGCGGGGATCGGAGCGGGCAGTCGGGCACATTCGGCCGACGCGAAAATCCAATGTGCACAAACTGCACCCATCACCCAATCCATTCCCGCAACTGGGAGTAGGATACGGGTTCCAGCATCGCAGGAGTTCCCATGAAGCTAACCCGGCACGGGCCAATCCTGGCGCTGATCCTCGCCACCCAGGCCGCTTCCGCCTGGGCCACCGAGGAGTCCTACATCATCGATCCGGCGCACACCTTCCCAACTTTCGAGGTGAGCCACCAGGGCTTCTCAACGCAACGCGGCCGCTTCAACCAGACTAGCGGCAGGGTCCTCATGGACCAGGAGAAGAAGAGCGGAAACGTGGACATCACCATTGACGCCAACTCCATCGACACTGGCGTCAGGCCGTTGGATGACGTGCTGCGCGGAGCAGGATTCCTGAACGTGGCGCAGTACCCCACGCTCAGCTTCCACTCGACGGACCTCAAATTCGACGGCGACCAGTTGGCGACGGTGGATGGTGTGTTCACCATGCTGGGTGTGTCCAGACCTGTCACCCTTACCGTCACCCACTACAAGTGCGGGCTTGACCCTATCACCTCCAAATTCGTCTGCGGCGTCGACGCTGAAACGACCCTCAAGCGCTCGGACTACGGCATGACCAAATTGCTGCCCTTCGTCAGCGACGACGTGAAGCTCAGGATTCAGGTGGAGGGGACTCGGGAACAGTGACCGGCTGAATTGGGGTCTTCCTGCGGCTTCCTGCGGAATGAACAAGCCGCTCACAGCCCGGCTGGTTTTTCTGTAGCGCTGGAGGCACAGCGCGCGATAGTGATGCACTACGATGCAGCCCGGCCTTTAGTGATCTGATTCTGCCTCCCGTAAACGATTGAATCGGCCCGTTCAATCGCAAGGCGACAAGTGACCCCTGCCTGTCGTGCCTTCAGCGCACAAAAGCTTTGCGTCCGGCAAATGCGGCAGAATCGCCGAGGTACTCCTCGATGCGCATTAGCTGGTTGTACTTTTCCACGCGCTCGCCCCGGCACGGTGCGCCGGTCTTGAGGTGGCCGGTGCCCAGGGCCACGGTCAGGTCGGCGATGAAGCTGTCCACCGTCTCGCCGCTGCGATGGGACACCATGGCGCCCCAATTAGCGCCATAGGCCAGGT
>DASQBT010000019.1:0-1854 GCA_035635075.1 Thiobacillaceae bacterium
TAGAATGACTACGACCTGCGCGGCGCTTCGTGCGCAGCGCCGAAGCGCGAACGAGGGGCCCCGCTTGCGGGGATCGGCACGCGGAGGCGAACATCGCCCGCGCCACCGTATACTGCGCTGCTGCGACCCGCTCCACTGCGCACGTGCCGAGGCGCGACGTTGCGCGGGCCATCCCGCCAAGCCCCTGCGCGGCCCATTAAAGGCTTAATCAGAGGTTCCTACCATGTACGCCAATCGCGTCTTATCCGGCATGCGCCCGACCGGCCGCCTGCATCTCGGGCACCACCACGGCGTGCTCAAGAACTGGACACAACTCCAGTTGGAACACGAATGCCTGTTCTTTGTCGCCGACTGGCATGCCCTGACTACGCACTACGACGAGCCACAGATCATCGAACAGAATGTCTGGGATATGGTGGTGGACTGGCTGGCGGCCGGCGTCGACCCCGCCCAGAGCACCCTGTTCATTCAATCCCGTGTCATCGAACACGCCGAATTGCATCTGCTGCTATCGATGATGACCCCGCTCGGCTGGCTGGAACGGGTGCCCACCTACAAGGATCAGCAGGACAGACTTTCCGACAAGGACCTGTCCACCTACGGATTTCTCGGCTATCCGCTGCTGCAGAGCGCTGACATTCTCATCTACCGCGCCAACCTGGTGCCAGTAGGGGAAGATCAGGTGCCGCACATTGAATTCACCCGTGAAATCTGCCGGCGCTTCAATCATCTTTTCGGCAAAGAGCCCGGCTTCGAGGAAAAGGCCCAGGCGGCGATCAAAAAGCTCGGCAGCAAGAAGGCCCGCATCTACCAGGAGGCACGCAATGCCTATCAGGAAAAAGGCGAGGAGGCTGCACTGGAACAGGCGCGCGCCATACTCAACGACGCGCAGAACCTCTCGCTGGGCGACCGAGAACGGCTGTTCGGCTACCTGGAAGGGGGCGGGCGCATGATCCTGGCCGAGCCCGAGGCGCTGCTGACCGCGGCTGCCAAGATGCCGGGCCTGGACGGGCAGAAGATGTCCAAGTCCTACAACAATGCCATCGCTCTGCGCGACGACCCGGATACGGTGAGCAAGAACATACGCACCATGCCAACCGATCCCGCGCGGGTCCGCCGCACCGACCCGGGCAATCCGGAAAAATGCCCGGTGTGGCAATTCCATCAGATCTATTCGGACGATGCGACGCGCCAATGGGTGGTGCAGGGTTGTACCAGCGCTGGCATTGGCTGCCTTGAATGCAAGCAGCCGGTCATCGATGGGGTGCTTAAGGAGCTGGGCCCCATTCGGGAGCGGGCGTCGCATTACGATACGAGTCCGGACCTGGTGCGCAACATCATTGCGGATGGCTGCGAAAAGGCGCAGGAGCTTGCGCGCGAAACCATGCGGGACGTGCGCGAGGCGATGGGGCTCAATTACGGCTAGGGCCGGTTAACGCTGATTTCACGCCTGCGACGAGGCCGATTCGGGATGCAGCCCGCGAAGCAACACGCGCCCCAGTGCCGGCCACTGCAAGCGGCTTGCGACAAAGTGATGCGCCTCGGCTGTCTTAAGTCTGGCCGGTCCGTCCCGAAGGGTTGCTGCGAGAAAGCGCGTCTGCTGCCTTGCGTCGCTTGGCAAGGGATGGTCCCTGCCAGCGCGCCGCGACTTGCATCCATCACTTTCTCGCAACAACGCAGGTGCGAAATTAGCGTTAGCAGGCCCTGGGGAATCCGCGCGGGTTGAAATAAATCGATCCGCCCGCATACTCAAGCTCATGGAACAAGACAAAGAACCCGCAACGGCCGAAGAACCGCGCGCCGCGTTTTTGGAAGGGGAGGTTCTGCTCGATGAATCGGGCGCGCAGTTGCCCG
>DASQBT010000020.1:0-13235 GCA_035635075.1 Thiobacillaceae bacterium
GCTCTTCAGCAATGCTGGCTACGCAGCATCAAGGTTGCCTTGCTCGCCCGGGAGCTTGCGGAAAAAAGCCGCTCCTGTCCGGGCGAGTGGGCTTGGCTCGCGGGTCTATTCCACAATCTGGAAGACTGGCTGCGGGTCCAGGGCTTTGGAGATGACTCCGCCGTCGCTGCGCAGAAGAAGGTGGATGCCTATGGATTGATTACCGATGCGGTGCATTATTGCCGTGTGCCCGCGGCCAGAGTCAGGACTGCCCATCCGCTGGTGAAGGTGGTTCATGCCGCCCATGCCCTGGTCAGCGTGGGACAGAGCACCGACGCAGGAGAGGCGCATGCTGCGCTGGCCAACCTGGGAGTAGACAAGGCAGAGGCCGGCGCCATGGTTCAGCGCGCTTCGACCCAGCTGGACCTGCTCGCGACCCGCTATGGCATTGGGAACCTTGAAGACGCAGGCGGAACAGCGGCCGGCTCAGGGTCGATGACACAGCTCATCCACGTATACAGTCGGTTTGCTATCGCCGGAGCATTTCAGGATGCCTTGCCGGCCACGGGCTCCCTGGAAACATTGGGAAAAAAACTGGGCGAACTCTTACCCCTGCTGTTTGACACATCCGGGACAGTGCTATTCATAGTGGACCGCAACCCCGTCACGCTGCGCCTGATGGCCAACTCGAACCTGCCGCCGGGATTGCAGGAGTTAAGTTTTACCCTGGACGATCCTCTGACCTGCCTGTCTTTGGCAGCGCAGGGCAGGCCGGTACGCTGGGCCAGGGACGATGCAGATCGGTACACTGTTCTGGACGAACAGTTTGCCCGTCTGCTGCAGGCGCATACCGTCTTGTACCAGCCCCTGAGTTCGAATGCGCGGGTCGAAGCTGTCCTGGCCATGGTGAATCCTGCTGAGCGGCTGGAAGACCAACAAACCTGGCAAAGCCTTATCGCACGGATCTGCGTGGGACTGAATCTTCTGGAGCGGCCTGCCGTTGCGCCGCCGCCGACGGTTTCGGTGTCCGACGCGATTCCGCGCGACCAGGTGCGCAGGGCAGTTCACGAGGTGTCCAATCCCCTCACCATCATGCGCAATTACGTAAAGCTGTTGTCGACCAAGCTGGAGTCGGATGTTTCTTGCCAGCGCGACCTGAAGATCATCAATGACGAAATCGAACGCGCGGCCCGTATCCTGCGTGAACTGTCCAAGGGGCCGATCGAGGAGGATTTGCAGGTCCCGCCCGAGGAAACCAGCACCATCGCGGTCAACCCGGTGATATCCGAACTGGTTCGCGTGTCCTTGGGCACGCTGTTTGTGCCCAATCGCATCAGCGTGCAGATTGACCTGGATCCCGACATTCCGCAGATTCCCAGTCATCGGGACAAACTCAAGCAAGTGCTGCTCAATCTCGCCAAGAATGCAGTGGAAGCTATGCCGCGCGGCGGACGCCTTATCTTTACCACCCGGATGCGTGCGGACATGAGCCCGCCGCGGCTGGAAATTGCGGTGCGTGATAACGGGCCCGGCTTACCGGACGCGGTCTTGGAGCGGCTGTATGAGCCGGTGGACAGCCGCAAGGGCGGAGACCATGCCGGTCTGGGCTTGTCCATCAGCCGCAATCTGGTAAAGGGCCTGGGAGGAGAAATCGAATGCGATACCGGACAGAACGGGACGGAATTTCGCATCTTGTTGCCCGTTAATCAGGCTGCCCGGGCTAGTCTAAGGATCGCAGGATAAGAACCAACGGAGGACGCGAGGACATGACAACGGAAAACGACCAACACGGCAGCAAGGCTCAGGATCTTGGGCGTCTGGGACAAGCACCACGCATTCTGATTGTGGATGATGAGCCGCTGATTCTCGAGGCGCTCTCCGGACTGCTGACGCTCAAGGGCTATGAGGTCACCACTGCCCAAGGCGGACGTGAGGCGCTAAGCGCTATTTTTCGCCAGCAGTTTGACCTGATCCTGCTCGACTTGTGCATGCCGGATCTGGGCGGCGCCGAAGTGCTCAGGTTTCTCGCCGACCGCAGCGTGGACACGCCGGTGATTGTGGTTTCAGGCGACGCCTCGATCGAGAGCGCGATTCGCGCACTCAGAGGCGGAGCGACGGATTTTATCCGCAAGCCCTACGAGCCGGAAGAACTGTTGCGGCGCATCCAGAATACGCTGGACAAACGCCGTTTGGAAAAAGAGAACAATCTCATCCTTCAGCGTTTGCAGCAGTCGGAAAAATGGCACCGGTTTCTGGTGAACAGTTCGCCGGATTTCATCTACACACTGGACCAGGATGGCTGCTTCACATTCATCAACGACCGGGTGGGAAACCTGCTGGGCTATAACAAGGAGGACCTGATCGGTCAGCACTACACCTGCCTGATTTATGACGAAGACATGGCGCGGGCCGAGAATGTCTTCAATGAGCGGCGCACCTCCGAACGGAGCGCCCGCAATGTGGAGCTGCGGCTCAAGTTCAATCCGGGCCACCGACGCCCGCGCATAATGAACGGCCGCTACCGCACCGTGGAACTCAACGCCACCGGGATGTACGAGCCCACGGATAACAAATTCGAAACGCGTTTCATGGGCACCTACGGGGTGGCAAAAGACGTTTCCGACCGCAAGCAGGCCGAAGAAACCGTCTATTACCAAGCCTATCATGACCTGCTGACCGGTCTGCCCAATCGGGCCCTGTACCGCGATCATCTGGGCCTGGCTCTGGCCCAGTCCAAGCGCAATCATCAGACCATGGCCATCCTGATACTCGATCTGGACCATTTCAAGGTGATCAACGATACGCTCGGTCATGGTTATGGTGATGAGCTCCTGATCCTTATGTCCAGTCGCTTGCGCGCCTGCCTGCGCGAGGGAGACACCCTGGCCAGGCTTGGCGGTGACGAGTTCGGTTTGTTGTTGCCTGGGGTTCTGACGCGCGATGATGTGGAGCAGATCGGCCGCAAGATTATTAACACCTTGAACAAGCCCTTGCAGATCAAGGGTCACGAACTCTATGTGTCAGTCAGTATCGGCGCTTGCATGGCGCCCAGCGATGGCGACATGGTGGACATGCTGATTCGCCAAGCCGAAATTGCCATGTATCAGGCCAAGACCCAGGGCCGCAGCCGCCTGCAATTCTGGCAGCCCGGCATGCAGGCGCCCTATTCGACCCGTTTGCAGGTGGAAGCCGACCTGCGTCGTGCCTTGGCGCGCGATGAGTTCGTGCTGTTCTACCAGCCGCTGGTGGACATCGCCACTGGAGCCATTCGCGGCTTTGAGGCCTTGCTGCGCTGGCTGCATCCCGAGCGCGGCCTGCTGTCTCCGGCTGAGTTCATTCCGGTTGCGGAAGAGACGGGAGTGATCGTTCCGATTGGCGAATGGGTGTTGAGGGCGGCCTCAGCCCAGGTTGCGGAGTGGAAGAAGGCCAAGCTGCCGGCGGTTCGGATGTCGGTCAATATTTCAGCGCGCCAACTGGAGAACCCCGATTTTGTCGACAGCGTCATGCGTTCCATGCAGATCCATGCGGTCGAGAGCGAGTACATGGAACTGGAAATCACCGAGAGCCTGCTGATGCGCGATCTGGAAGCCAATGCGCTTAAGCTGGGCCGGCTGGCGTCGAGCGGGGTGAAGATCGCGGTGGATGATTTCGGCACCGGCTACAGTTCGTTCAAGTACTTGAGCAAGTTTCCCATCCACACCCTGAAGATCGACCAGTCCTTCATCAAGGAACTCATCCCCAATGAGCCTTCGCCCATCGTCAATGCCATCGTTGGCATGGGCAAAGGGCTCAACCTGAATGTGGTGGCCGAGGGCGTGGAAACCGAAGACCAGCTGGACATCCTGCGCAGCTTGGACTGTACCGAGATGCAGGGTTTTCTGTTCAGCGCACCGGTCTCATCCTGGGACGCCACCCGCATGCTCGAGGGAATGGACGGAATTGACCGCAGCATTGGCGCGATTGCTTGAGCGTCGCAGCTGGACCGATAGCATGCTGCGGGCGTGGCTCTGCCAGCATGGAAAGGCGGGGCTAGAATCTTCGGCTGGTCATTCCACTTGCTGATTTCACCATGTCCTTGCTGGAAATTCGCTCGCTGACCCGTCGCTTCGGCACATTTGATGCGGTCAGGGATTTGAGTTTCAGCGTCGAGGCGGGCGAATTCTTCACCCTGCTGGGGCCTTCCGGGTGCGGCAAGACCACACTGCTGCGCTTGATTGCCGGATTCGATCAGCCCAATGTCGGGCAGATCCTGCTCGATGGACGCGACCTCGCCGGGATGCCGCCCGAAGCCCGGCCGATTCACACTGTGTTTCAAAGCTATGCGCTGTTTCCCCACCTGACAGCCTGGGACAACGTTGCCTTTCCCCTCAAGATGACCGGGACGCCAAGCGCGGAAATCAGGCGGCGGGTGGGAGAGATGCTGGATGCGGTTCATCTGGCCGCGCAGGCAAGCCAGTTTCCCCATGAGCTTTCGGGCGGGCAGCAGCAGCGCGTGGCGATTGCCCGCGCTTTGGCCAACCGTCCGCGCCTGCTGTTGCTTGACGAACCGCTTGCGGCGCTGGACAAGAAGCTGCGCGAAGAGATGCAAGTTGAACTCATCAGTCTGCAACGCACCGTTGGCATCACCTTCATCTTTGTCACCCATGACCAGCACGAGGCACTGGCGCTATCCGATCGCATCGCCGTGATGCGCGAGGGCCGCATCGAGCAGCTCGACGAGCCTTCCAGGATCTACGGCAGCCCGGGCAGCCGTTTCGTTGCGGATTTCATCGGCCACTGCAATCTGCTCGATGCCAAGATCCTGGCGTTGAATGCTCAGCATCTGCAGCTTGAGATCGCCGGCCTGGGCCAGCTTGTGGCGCCGCCGGCAGCGGGCCTCGAGTCCGGCCAGATCGGAACCTTGGTCCTGCGCCCCGAGCAGCTCACCATCCAACGCGAGGAGCCGCTCCAGTTCGACAATCGTTTCAGCGCCACGGTTGAGGATTTCCTTTATGTCGGCGATGTCACCACCTATCAGGTGAAGCTCGACAACGGCTTTGTGCTGCAGGCCTTGCTGCCCAACATGGCGGCGGGCCGCGCCCGGTTCTTCGAGCGGGGCGACCAGGTATGGGTGGCTTGGCCGCGGGAGGTGGGACACTATGTCCCGAATGATTGAAAGCCGCTTAACCCGCCGCCTGGTGGGCACGCCGCCCACGCTGTTCCTGCTGATTTTCTTCCTGGCGCCGTTTCTGATCATCGCCTTTGCCTCATTCCAGTACCCGGGCGAGTTTGGCGGCTTGGCGCCGCTGACCGGCCATGGCAACGGCGATCACGGTCTCACCCTGGAAAACTACCAGTTCTTCTTCAGCGATTTCATCTTTACCGAAATCTTCCTGCACTCCCTGCTGGTGGCCACGCTAAGCACCCTGCTGTGCCTGCTGCTGGCTTATCCGGTCGCGTGGCTCATTGCCCATAGTGCGCGCAAGCATCGCGACCTGCTGGTGCTGCTGGCGATCCTGCCCTTCGCCAGCAATTTCCTCATCCGCGTATACGCCTGGATGATCATCCTCGGTCCCCAGGCGGCCCTGGCCAAGGCGGTCAACGGCATGCTGGCGCTCATCGGGCTGGAACCGGTAAGCCTGCTGTTCTCTCCTTTCGCGGTGCTGGTGGGGATGGTTTATGTGCACCTGCCATTCATGATCCTGCCGCTCTACACCAGTCTGGAGCGGCATGACCCGCTGTGGTTGGACGCTGCCCAGGATCTGGGCGCCAATGCCTGGCAACGCTTCTGGCGGGTCACCTGGCCCCTGTCTCTGCCCGGCGTGTTCGCCGGTTCCGCCCTGGTATTCATTCCGGTGCTGGGTATGTTCGCCATCCCCGACATCCTGGGCGGGACGCGCGACATGCTGATCGGCAACCTGATCAAGGACCAGTTTCTTGGGGTGCGTGACTGGCCTTTCGGTGCGACGCTCTCCGTGATGCTGACGTTGGCGGTACTGGCGTTGGCGGCGCTTGCGGGGCGGGCGGCACGGCAAGGGCGGCGGCATGAGCAGTGAAGAAGGGCCACGCATGGGGGGATCGGTACGTCCGCCAATGCCGCCTGCCCGCGACACGTGGGCACCTCGGCCTTTGATCACTCTGCGCAGGAGGCATCATGCGTAAGCCCGCGCCGTGGGTCTATCTCGCGGCCGCCATGGTGTATGGCTTCCTCTATGTTCCGCTGCTGATCGTGGTGGTTTACTCCTTCAACGACTCGCGCCTCAATGCCGAATGGGTGGGTTTCACGATGCACTGGTATCAAGTGCTGGCAGCCGACTCGGACATGCTGACGGCGGCGGGTCATTCTTTGCTGATCGCGTTTACTGCCAGCCTTTCGGCCACGCTGTTGGGTACTCTGGCGGGTTTGGCCATGCACCGTTACCGGCCGCGACTGCTTCCGTACCTGGTGATCGGTCCGGTGGCAATGCCCGAAGTCCTGCTTGGCGTATCCCTGCTGGTGTTCTTCATCCAGGTCTTGCATCTCACCCTGGGCATGCTGTCGGTCATCCTCGCGCACATCACCTTTTCCATCGGCTTTGTGGCTATCGTGGTCAGGGTGCGGCTGGCCGGCATGGACGAGAAGATCTTCGAAGCTGCCCGTGACCTGGGCGCCACGCCCTGGCAGACCTTCCGCTGGGTGACTTTTCCGCTTATCCGTCCCGGGGTCGCGGCTGGCGCCTTGATGGCGTTTGCCCTTTCGCTTGACGATTTCGTTATCACCTTTTTCACCGCCGGCGTTGGCGTCTCGACCTTGCCGCTGCAGATTTACTCCATGATCAAGATTGCCGTGACCCCCGAGGTCAATGCGGTCTCCGCCCTGCTCATGCTGCTGACTCTCGCGCTGGTGGTCATCGCCTCGCGGCTCGACAAGGGCCTGATCCGGGCCGCCTCATGAAGTGGCTGTTGGCTGTCGCCTGGCTGTGCCAGTCCGCGTTTGGCGCAGGACCCGAAGAAACCCTCTATCTCTACAACTGGAATAACTACATCTCGGATGACACGATTGCGCGCTTTCAGACCGAATGCGCCTGCCGGGTGGTGCAGGATTATTATTCCGACAACGAGGAAATGCTCGCCAAGCTGGCCGCGGGAGCGACCGGTTATGACCTGATCGTGCCAACCGGCAATGCGGTGGAGGCGCTGATCCGTTCCGGGCAACTGCGTCCTTTGGACAAGCGCCTGCTGCCCAATCTCAAGAATATCAAGCCCGAATTCTTGAATCAGTTTTTTGATCCGGGCAACCGCTACTCCGTGCCCTACGCCTACACCGTGACTTTGATCGGCTACAACACCGAAAAGGTCAGGCAGCTGGGGCTGCCCACCAACAGTTGGGCGCTGATCTTCGAGCCCAGGTATCTGCAAAAAATCAAGGGGCGGATCACGGTGTTGGATTCGCAGCGCGAACTGATGGCGGCCGCCATGCTCTACCTAGGCTATCACGTCAATGACACCGACGAAGGCAGATGGAAACAGGCGCGCGACCTGATCATCCGTGCCAAGCCCTACTGGGCGGCGTTCAATGCCTCCAGCTATATCAAGGAACTCACGGTCGGTGATATCTGGGTGGTGCACGGCTATTCCAACGACATCTTCCAAGCCAATGCCGATGCGCATAAGGCCGGCCGGCCGTTTTCCATTGCCGCCGCAATTCCCAAGGAGGGTGCGGTGCTGGCCCTGGATTCCATGGTGATCCACAAGAGCGGACGTCATCCGGAACTGGCCCACCGCTTCATCAACTTCATGTTGCAAGGAAGAAATTCGGCCGAGCTGACCAACCTGATCGGATCGGGCAACCCTAATGCCGAAGCGATGGCCTATATCAAGTCGAACATCGCCAGGGACCCGTCCATTTTCCCTAATGACCAAGCGCTGAAGCGCCTGGAGATGTTGCGCGACCTGGACAGGCGCAAGCGACGCATCCTCAACCGCATCTGGATCGAGATCAAGCTTCGCTAATCAGCGGTTGCCTGTTGGCTTGGGGCCACACATCCAGGAATGCGGAGTGCATGCTGAGGCGCCGGGTTGCTTGTAATGTTCATAAACCGCGACTACATTGCGGCTATATGTCGGCCGTTTTGTTCGCGCCATGAACCGCATGCATCAAGCCCGTGGCGTGCGGGGAACGCGCGAAGACTTAGAGTCGCCTGTCCATGTCTATCAATCGTTAAGGAGTCGAAATCGTGCACATGCCTTTCCAAATCAAACTGTGGCGCATCCTCGCCGCGCTATGTCTGCTTGCATTCATGGGCGGTCTCGCCGAGAAGGCGTCTGCAGCATCCCCGGACTCCAGGATGTTTGGGGGCTGGCTGGTGGCTGATTCGGAGAATGTGGAAAACGTCGGGCTACGGGCCTTCTTCTCGCCGGACGGCAACTTCTTCATGGTCGACCCGAAAACGCAGTTGGGAATGGTCGGGAGCTGGACGATGGGCCGGGCCGGGCTCCTGGTGAGCATACTCGGCAACAGCAGGTGGGGTAAGTTGTGGGACGCAGATGTGTCGTTCAAGGATGATGACAATATGATTCTGGACGTGAAGGACAGCCAGTTCTCCATCCCACATCGCGTCACGCTGCAGCGGATAAAACTATCGCCGCCTGGGCAGCAGTGAAAGGCCTGTGAGGCTTTGCAAAACGGCGCGGCAGATATCGCCTACCCTTGGGGTGGTTGGTGGCAGGGACGGAAGTGGCAAAGCTGTCCTGCCGAAATCGAAAATTCGTCCGTGCCTTTGCCCCCAGCTTGTTGACACGCGTTGAAAGAGGGCTGGATTGCCCTGCTGTCCGCAGAGCTGTCCCGCCGCAGCTCCTAATACCCTGCCCCCGGTCACTGAATATTCGCACAGTGCACCACTGGTGCCGCTAGCCTCGCGACGCTACGGATTGGTCTCGATGGCGGCGGGCGGCATAATGGCAGGTGTCTTGACCCTGATCCGTTCCGCTCGCGCGGACCAGATGCCTTTGGCCGCGGCCTTGGCGGCATCGAACACCAGCCAGCTCTGGCGCCCGTAGTGGGGCAGGGGGCGTTGCAGCGCATTGAGCGCGTCGGCGTCCTGAGCCGCGACCACCGCGTAGGGCCGTCCTGATTCATCCCGGGCCGCCCAGACCCGGGCGCTGCCTTTGCCGGCCAATTCGGATGGCGGCGGCGCCAGGCCCAGTCGGGCCAGCAGATGATTGACTCGGTCGGTCTGGCCGACGATCAGGACGGGGTCGTTGCCGGGCAGGCCGGATCCGGCGCGCTGCAGGGGCTCGGGGCGGGTATCCAGCAGGTGTTCGGCCAGGGAATTGGCGGCTTCTGCCATATCGTTCCCCGCCGTCAGCAGGCCGACCTTGGGCGCCACGAACACCTCGCGCAGAATGGGGGGGAAACGATCCGCTTCCACCCGCCGCCAGAGCCGGTAATCCGGGTCCAGTTCGACGGCCTGAACCAGCCTGGGGGCGGGCAGGCTGAGGCGGGTGATGGATTTCTTGACTTGCACCCAACAAGTTTCAGACTGGTCCGGGTAGACCAGCAGGCGCAGGGGCACACGCAGCTGATAGGTCGGTCCCTCCTGCGCCACGGTCAAATCCAGATTGCCATTGGCCCAGCGAGCATCACTCAGCTTCAACCGGGGCGCCCCAGCCTTTTGCACCCATTGGCGGAAGAAGGTACTAAGGTCCCGGCCCGCCACCTCGGCGAAAGTCTGCTCCAGCTCGGCCCAACCGGCCCGCTGGAAGCGGTAGCGCTGCCAGAAGAGGCGCAGACCACTGGAAAAGGCATTGGCGCCGATTTCGTCGCGCAGCATGAAAAACACCATGGCCGCCTTGTCATAGCCGGTGATCGAAGAGATTCCGTGGTGGCGGGCGGTGAAAGCGGTAAGGGGAGTGTCCGCCGCCTCCGGCACGGCGGCCAGGTCGCGCAGCCAGGCCAGGCGCGCCGCACGGGCGGCTTCTTCAGACTGGTCTTCCTGGTAGGCATAGTCGGCCATGAAGGTAGTGAGCCCTTCCGACCAGTTGCCGGTCGCCGAATCGGGGATCACACCATTGCCCCACCAGTTGTGCAATACCTCGTGGCCCAGTGAGGTGGCCCGGATGAAAGGCAGGCGCAGCACGTCCCGGCCCAGATAGGCGATGCTGGGCATGCCGAAGCCGGTGGGCAGTGGGCTGGCCACCACGCTGAAGGCGTCGAAGGGATAGGGGCCGATGAACTTGCTGTAACGGGCGATGTAGCGGGCCGAGTCGTCCAGATAGCCTGGCGCCAGATTCGTCATGTCCTGATAGAACCAGGTGCGCAGCCGCAGGGGCGGTTGGCCCGGCCGGGCGATCATGTGCTCCCGCACCACATAAGGCCCGGCCATCAGGTCGATGCCCTCGGCGGGATGGGCGAAGGCATATTCGGCTTGGTAGCCGCTGCTGCCGTCCGACTCTTTCACCAGTGTGCCCGGAGCCAGACCCATTTGCCCTGGGGGGAGATGCAGGCTCAATCGGTAGCTGAACGGCTCGCCGGGATCTGGATACCAGCCGCTGCCGGCGGGCAGGAAACTGCCCCGCACATCGACCATGGGTGGCAGGCGGCCCAGGACTCCGTTTTGATCCAGATCTGCCAGCGGGCTCAGGCTGCCCTGATAGGCCAGCCGAAGCGTATGGGGGCCTGCGCCGCCAAGGACCAGATGGATCGGTTCCCCGGCTTGTCCGGGCAGGGGCTGTTTGCGGCCATCGACGCTGAGGCCCGTCACCCGAAGGGCCGGCACCATGCGGAATCTGAGGCTGTCCGCCTGGAAGCTCAACGTGGCTTGGGCGGTCAGGGTTCGCTTACCGGGATCCAGGTGCAGGTCCAGTTCCAAATGGGGCATCCCAGCCGCCCACGCCGGTTGTCCAATGAGCAGCAACGGGAGCAGCCACGCGCGCATCAGGGGCGGGCAGTGGCCGATGATTCAGGCTGGGCGGGAAAACGCACCACGACCTCGAGGGTGGCGAGCCCGCGTCGGATCAGCAACGGCAACCAGGTGCCGGCAGGCTGGCGCTGGACGTAACCGCGCATTGCATCAACGCTGTCCACCTTGCTGCCGGCGGCTTGGAGGACGATGTCACCAGGCCGGAGGCCGCTGTGTTCTGCCAGGCTGCTTGGCATCACCGTCTCTATCTTTACTCCACCTTCCGCCTCGGCAAGGCTGACCCCCAGGCGCGGCGGTGGAGAAACGATCTGCTCAGGCTGGGGCGGGATCAGGAACACCGCGTCAGCCAGGTCAGGGGTGATTTCGGAGCAGGGGTGGTCGCTCGGAAGGGTGACCAGATTGGCGATCTGGTCGACGCCCAGGGTGCGCAGTTGGTGTGGCACGCCATAGCCATTGCGCAGATGGCCGGCACCCAGGATGCCCACCACCAAAGTGTTTGGATGGCTCTGGCGGAAGCGGGCGATGCCCTCAGCCATGGCCCGGTCCCACAGGGTCTGGGCCTCGACAAAATGGTTGAACTGAGTTGCCCGGTCCTGGTGGTCGTTGTTCAGCGTGGGGTGGATATCGAAGATAGCCTGCAGTTCGGCCCGATAGGACGGCACGGGGGCTGCCGCCCGGCTCACGCCCTCGCGCTGGGCTTCGGGCACCGCGTCCCAACCGGCAGCGCGCACCTGCTTGACCAGGTCATGATCCACATTGAGGGCCAGCATGGGCAGGTGGTACTGGCGGGCGAATTGAAATAGTGGCAGGTAGAACTTGGGGTCGTAATCCCATACCTTCTCCCACTCCGCCTGTTGCAGGAATTCGGCCTCGGACAATTTTCCCGCGACCCAGCGGTCCAGCGCCGGCTGGAGTCGCCGCGGGAACATCTCGAAGCCGATGGCCAGGTCGGGGCGGCGCTGGTGCAGGGCCATAAGCATGGCCAGTTGCCAGCGATGGTCGTCGGCGCAATCGTGGTTTTCGCCCAGAAGGACTACGTGCTTGTGGGCCAGCTGATCCAGTTCGCTGGCCGAGGGGGTGGGCGTCGCGGGTTCGGCCACGGAGGTGGGTGGGATTATCCATTGGCCCGGCTGCCCGCAAGTGCCGACAGCGCCTGCCATGCGGGCCGCCAGGGGCAAGGTGCAGATCAGGAGGGTCAGGGCCAGTTTATGGTCGATCATGTTGGGTCTTATTGACGGTGACAGGGTGGAGACCATTGTGCACTCTCCGGGCATGTGCGGGGAGGCAGCCAAAGTCCATAATCAGATCAAGATCGAGCGCGTTTGTTCAATGCAAGCAGAGGCGCTGCTGGGACTGGTTTGTTGATTTCGCCTGCTACACGCGCAGTTGACAGCGCCATTTTATCAACTTGATCCGAGTCGACAAAAGCTAATGCCGATGAGTTTGGTTTCGACATCTCTGCCCAGCCACTCCACCTGTTGGGCGTTCAGTTTCAAACGTGTGGCGGCGAGCCCTCCGACCCCAGTGTACGCGTCAAACTCAATTCTTAACCCACGATCTTTCATGCTCTAATTATCGGGGAAGGGGAGAAGGTCCATGCTAAATCCAGCAAGATGGCTTGTTGATGGTTCGGCCGCGTGCTCACCCATGTCACGAACTTTGAATGGACGAATTGACTAAGCGAGATGCTTCGGGCGATGGATCGCCCCCAAGCTTGCCGTTTATTCCGAGCACGGCTGCACTCCCGGAGTTGACCGTGCGCGCTGTCTTGCTTGGCACCGTGCTAGGTGTGGTTTTTGGAGCTTCCTCCCTCTATCTGGTGCTAAGAGTCGGGCTCACGGTGAGTGCTTCCATCCCGGTGGCGGTGATCTCTCTGACCCTGTTCCGCCTGGTCGGACGCTTGGGCGGACGGGACGCCACGGTGCTGGAGAACAACATCGCCCAGACCGCTGGTTCCGCCGGCGAATCCATCGCCTTCGGCGTCGGCGCCACCATGCCGGCCATCCTGATTCTGGGCTTCGACCTGGAATTACTGCGCGTCATGCTGGTGGCGGTGCTTGGCGGGCTGCTTGGCATACTCATGATGATTCCCATGCGCCGCGCCCTAGTCGTGGACAGCCGCCTGCCTTTTCCCGAAGGCACGGCCTGCAGCGCCGTGCTGCGGGCCGCCGCGTCCCCTGAATCCCGCGCTGCGGCGGGGCAGGATGCCACGATCGCAACCGCTCAGGCCGCGCCCATCTTCATTGGCTTCGCCGTGGGCATGCTGTACAAGTTGGCGAACGTCGGCGCCAAGCTGTGGAAGGATGTCGCTGTCAAGACTTTCGGCGCGCCCTTGCCCGGGGCGTCGGTGGGCATCGAGGTCTCCCCCGAACTCCT
>DASQBT010000021.1:0-12293 GCA_035635075.1 Thiobacillaceae bacterium
GCCAGCGCTGCGGCCATGATCTCCTGCGTGATGCCGTTGATCTTGATGTCCATCTGCAGGGCGGTCACGCCCTTCTCGGAACCGGCCACCTTGAAGTCCATGTCGCCGAGGTGATCTTCGTCACCCAGAATGTCGGTCAGCACGGCAAAGCGGTTGCCGTCCTTGATCAGGCCCATGGCGATCCCGGCCACGTGGGCTTTCATGGGAACGCCGGCATCCATCATCGACAGGCAGGCGCCGCACACCGAAGCCATCGACGATGAGCCGTTGGATTCGGTGATTTCAGACACCACGCGCATCGTATAGCCGAATTCTTCGGCGCTTGGCAGCACTGCCAGGAGGGCGCGTTTGGCCAGGCGCCCATGGCCGATTTCGCGCCGCTTGGGGCTGCCCACGCGGCCGGTTTCGCCGGTGGCGTAGGGGGGCATGTTGTAGTGCAGCAGGAAGCGGTCGGAGTATTCGCCCATCAGCGATTCGATGGTCTGTTCATCGCGCCCGGTACCTAAAGTGGTCACCACCATGGCCTGAGTTTCGCCGCGGGTGAACAGCGCGGAACCGTGAGTGCGGGGCAGCACGCCGGTGCGGATATTGATCGGGCGTACGGTGCGGGTGTCGCGGCCGTCGATCCGGGGCTGGCCGGAAAGAATGCGGTTGCGGACGATCCTGGCTTCCAATTTGTGGAACTGGTCCTTCACTTCGTTGATGGCCAGGGTATCCATGTCTGCGGTGATGAGCTGGGCAAACGCTTGGCTGCGCACTTCATCGACCGCGCTCACGCGGGCCTGCTTCTGCTTGATATTGTAGGCGGCCTCCAGGCCGGCGGCGGTCAGGCTGCCGAGCTTGTCGATCAGCGTCGTATTGGCGGCTGGCGCCTGCCATTCCCAGATGTCGCAGCCCGCTTCGTCGGCCAGTTCGTTGATCGCATTGATCGCAGTCTGCATCTGCTGATGGCCAAACACAACGGCGCCCAGCATGATGTCTTCCGGCAGTTCCATGGCTTCGGATTCCACCATCAGGACCGCCTGCTCAGTGCCTGCCACCACCAGATTCAGGGCAGAGTCCTTGAGCTCGGTGGCAGTCGGGTTCAGCACGTATTCACCATTGATGAAGCCAACCCGGGCGGCACCGACCGGCCCGTCAAACGGTACGCCGGACAGGGTCAGGGCGGCAGAGGCACCGATCAGCGCAGGGATGTCCGAATCGACTTCGGGATTGGACGACATGACGGTGGCGATGACCTGCACTTCGTTGAAGAAGCCTTCCGGAAACAGGGGGCGGATGGGCCGGTCGATCAGGCGCGATGTCAGGGTTTCCTTCTCGGTGGGCTTGCCTTCGCGCTTGAAATAGCCACCGGGAATGCGGCCTGCGGCATAGGTCTTTTCCTGATAGTCCACGGTCAGGGGGAAGAAATCCTGGCCGGGCTTGACTTCGTTCTTGGCCACTACGGTGACCAGGACCACTGTGTCGTCCATGTTTACAAGCACTGCGCCACCGGCTTGACGGGCGATTTCGCCTGTTTCCAGGGTGACGGTGTGACGGCCGTATGGAAAAGATTTAGAGACTTTCATGCTGTTCCTTTTCTTCAAAACAGAACCGCCCCGTAAATCAGGTGGGGCGCGATTTCAGGTCGCTGGCAATGGACGTGCAAGCTTCGGCATTGCCGAAGAAATCTCGCGCGCGCTTACTTGCGCAGGCCCAGGCGCTCGATCAACGCCTTGTAGGCTTGCAGATTGGTGTTTTTCAGGTAATCCAGAAGCTTGCGGCGACGGCTCACCATTTTGAGCAATCCACGACGGGAATGATGGTCCTTGGCGTTTACTTTGAAGTGATCCGTCAAGTGGTTGATGCGAGCAGTGAGCAAGGCTACCTGTACTTCGGGGGAGCCCGTGTCGGTGGCGGCGCGTTGATAATCCTTGACGATTTGCGCCTTGTCGGCGACGGTAACAGCCATAATTTCTCCTAGAAAATTAGGTTATGAAATCGCGAAGCCCGGTGGCCGAGTGGGCTTCGTTCTTGAAGTCCGCCATGCTGATCACGGACTTCGTTCGAGAACCGAGCATGCTACCTGAAAATGGCAGCAATCTCAAGCCACTGGTGGGTGCAGTGTGTGGCGGAGAAGAGGCGGCTTAACAGCTTGAGCGCTGGGGCGCCGGCAGGAAAGACAGACCCGGTTGGGGGGAAAACCCGGCTCGCCACGATTCCTGATGGCATGGCGCGCTTTTCTCAGGCCATTGTCAGGCAGCGTTCTTGCGCCCGCGTTGCCATGAGTCGCGCGGGCGCGAGCTCGCCGCCCTGTGAATTGGCCAATCCCAGAAATCCTTGTGGCGCATAGATGCGCACAATTGCCTGGTCGGGCAGATCGCCAGATGTGTGGATGTGCTTGCCCTGCGTGAGTTGCAGGGCCGCGTCCGCGTTAACGTCCAGCCTGGGCAGGTGGGCGACTAGCGCATCCGGGGCCAGCAGCCGTTCCATGCGCTCTGTCTGGTTTGAGGACTCGAGCGTTTCAAGATTAACCGCGTGGTCAAGCACGAACGATCCGCTTGCGAGGCGCTCCAGCGCGATCAGATGGGCGCCGCAACCCAGCGCGGCGCCGATGTCTTCGGCCAGGGTTCGGATGTAAGTGCCGCCCGAAGAGTGAACGTTAATGGTCAGAAGATCGCCTTCGAGGCTTTCGACGTCCAAGCGGAAAATCGTGATTGCGCGTGGCTTGCGCTCGATGACGATGCCCGCGCGGGCGTACTCATACAAGGGTTTGCCCCGATGCTTTAGGGCGGAATGCATGGGTGGAACTTGCTGGATGTGGCCGGTAAAGCGGGGGAGTAGCGCGCTGACCGTTTCGCGCGACACAGCGACGGGGCGGGATTCGATGATCTTGCCTTCAGTGTCACCGGTGTCCGTGGTAGTTCCGAGCTTGAGCACCGCCCGGTAGGCCTTGTCGCCATGCAGTGTGTAGCTGGAAAACTTGGTGGCCTGACCGAAGCAGATCAGCAGGAGGCCGGAGGCAAACGGGTCGAGGGTGCCGGCATGTCCGGCCTTGGCGGCGTTATAGAGCCGCTTGGCTTTCTGCAACGCGGTATTGGATGTCAAGCCGGGGGGCTTGTCGAGCAGCAGCACGCCGTCGATGTTCAGGCGGGCGCTGTCACTCGTCCTTGGGATGGGTGGCGTCTTCGGCAATGGCCTGGTCAATGAGTTGCGAGAGTTCAACGCCGCGCTGCACTGAGGTGTCGTATTCAAAAGTCAGCGCAGGCACGATGCGCAGTTTCATCCGGTGGGAGAGCTGGCTGCGCAGGTAGCCTGCTGCGCGGCGCAATCCTGCCAACAGTGCATTGTGGTCGGACGCCGGCCCCAGGGAGGTGACGAAGATCTTGGCATGCTCCAGATCCGAGCTGACTTCCACCGCGGTAATCGTGGCCAGGCCGACTCGCGGGTCCTCCAGCTCGACCCGGATGATCTCGGCCAGTTCACGCTGAATCTGGTCAGCAACGCGGCGGGAGCGGGGAAAGTCTTTGGGCATTTTGGAAGGGGAGGGGAAGGGGGAAGGGGGAAGGGGGAAGGGGGAAGGGGTCAGGGGTCAGGGGTCAGGGGTCAGGGGTCAGGGGAGCCTGCGTAGGGCAATCCGACCCAAATCCTGATCCCCGCGTCGCGGCTCCTCTTCACAAGGTCCGTGCGACTTCAACGACCTCGTATGCTTCCAACTGGTCGCCTTCGTTGATGTCGTTGAAGTTCTTCAAAGACAGGCCACACTCGAAGCCTTCCTTGACTTCCTTCACATCGTCCTTGAAGCGCTTGAGCGAATCGAGTTCGCCATCGAAAAGCACTACATGGTCGCGCAGCAGGCGCACGCGAGAACTGCGCTTCACCACGCCGGACAGCACCATGCAACCCGCGACCGCCCCGACCTTGGAGATGCGGAATACCTGGCGGATTTCCACCTGACCGGTGACGTTTTCCTTTTTCTCCGGGGACAGCATGCCGGAAAGCGCGGCCTTCACTTCATCCACTGCCTCGTAGATGATGTTGTAGTAGCGAATATCCACGCCCGAGCTTTCCGCGAGCTTGCGTGCAAGCGCATCGGCTCTCACGTTGAAGCCGATTACAACTGCCTTGGAGGCGAGCGCCAGGTTGATATCGGATTCGGTAATCGCGCCCACCCCGCTGTGGATGATGTTGACCTTCACCTCGGCAGTGGAGAGCTTTTGCAGAGCGTTGGCCAAGCCCTCATAGGAGCCCTGCACATCAGCCTTGAGGATGAGGGGCATCTGCTTGACCTCGCCCTCTGCCATCTGCTCGAACATGGACTCCAGCTTGGCGGCCTGTTGTTTGGCCAGCTTGACGTCGCGGTACTTGCCCTGGCGGAACAGAGCGATTTCGCGTGCCTTGCGTTCGTCCGGCAGGACCAGCGCATCGTCCCCGGCATTGGGTACATCCGACAGGCCCTGAATCTCCACCGGGATGGACGGGCCGGCCTCATTGAGGGTCCTGCCATTCTCATCCTGCATGGCGCGCACCCGGCCGAAGGCCTGTCCCGCCAGGATTATGTCGCCGCGCTTCAGGGTGCCGGATTGCACCAGCAGCGTGGCCATCGGGCCGCGACCCTTGTCCAGGCGGGATTCAATGATCACACCTTTTGCCGGCGCATCCTTGGGTGCCTTCAGCTCCAATACTTCTGCCTGCAACAGGATGGCGTCGAGCAGGTTGTCGATGCCTTGGCCGGACTTGGCTGACACGTCCACGAACATGGAATCGCCGCCCCATTCTTCCGGCACCACCTGCTGGCTGGCCAGTTCCTGGCGGATGCGCTCCGGGTTGGCGTCCGGCTTGTCGATCTTGTTGACCGCCACCAGGATGGCCTGGCCAGCGGCCTTCGCGTGGTGGATGGCCTCGATGGTGGTGGGCATGACGCCATCATCGGCGGCCACGACCAGGACCACCAAATCGGTCACCTTCGCGCCACGAGCGCGCATGGCGGTAAAAGCTTCATGACCCGGCGTGTCGAGGAAGGTAATCATGCCTTTGGCGGTTTCCACGTGATAGGCGCCGATGTGCTGGGTAATCCCGCCCGCCTCGCCGGCCGCCACCTTGGCGCGGCGGATGTAGTCCAGCAGCGAGGTCTTACCGTGATCGACATGGCCCATGACCGTGACCACAGGCGCGCGGTGCACGGCCTCGGCGACCTCCAGGCTTTCGCCGCTGGTTTCGAGGAAGTCTTCGGGCGTATCCAGCGCTGCCGGCTTGGCCACATGACCCATTTCCTGCACCACGATCATGGCGGTTTCCTGATCCAGCACCTGGTTTATGGTGACCATGGAACCGAGCTTCATCAGCACCTTGATGACTTCGGCTGCCTTGACCGCCATCTTGTGCGCGAGATCGCCCACCGTGATGGTTTCCGGTACCAGCACCTCATGCACCATGGGCTCGGTGGGAGCGACGAACTGATGCTCGCCCTCGGTTGCCTTGTGTTTGCCGCCAGACTTCTTGCCGCGCCAGCCGGCGTCACCGGCGTCGCCGCGAACCTTGAGGCCTCTCCGTTTGTGCGCCTCCTCGCGTTCGGTGGCCTTATCCTTCTTGCCGGCTTTCTTCTCCCCGGGCTTCTCTGCCGCTTTCGCCGGCTTGTGCAGGGTGCCGGTGGTGGGCTCGGCTTTGGGGGCTTTTTCCGTCTCGACGCGGGCAGTCTCCGCTGTTTTGCGCGCCACCTCCCGTTCCTGCTTTAGGCGCACGTCTTCCGCCTGGCGGTCCTGCAGGGCCTGATGGCGCTTCGCTTCCACTTCCCGCGCCTTCAACTCGGCTTCACCGATGACAGCCTGTTTGGAAACCCTGGTGGTCTTGCGTACCTTCTCTCCGGCTGCCGGGGGCGCTTGCGTCACTGCGGCAGCGCCTTCCGGCGCCGCGCGGACTTGCGCTTCCGGCTCGGGAGCGTGTTGCAACCTGGCCTCCATCGTTTCGGGCGCGATTTCCGCCACCGGCTCCGCCAGGGGCGCGGGTTCGACGATGTGCGCAGCAGCAACGGCGACTTCCTCCACCGCTTCGGGCGCGGCGGTTTCCTCCGGGGCGGCGCCGGCTTCGCGTCTCACATAGGTGCGCTTCTTGCGCGTTTCGACCGGAATGGTTCGAGCCTTGCCAGTCCCATCGGACTTCTTGATTTCCGTGGTTTGCCTGCGCGTCAGCGTGATCTTGGTCTTGGCAGGCTTTTCCGCGGCGCCATGCATTTTTCGCAGGTGATCCAGCAACTGGGTCTTGTCGCCTTCGGTAATGGCGTCATCCCCGTCGGTCTTGTCGACTCCCGCAGACTTCAGCTGTTCCAGCAGAAGTTCGGTTGACAGCTTGAGTTCCTTGGCGAATTGTTCGACGTTCATTGAGCTTCCGTTAGCAATACCAGTGTTTGAGCCTGTTTGGAGTACGGGCCCTTACTCCGCGAACCAGGATGCGCGGGCGGCCATGATGAGATCCTTGGCCCGGTTTTCTTCCATTTGCACCAGTTCCATCAACTCGTCAACCGCCAGATCGGCCAGTTCCTCGGTTGTGTGCACGCCCTGGGAGGCAAGCAGGCGTGCGGTATCCGCATCCATGCCTTGCAGGGACTGCAGGTCGCCTGCCGAAGCCTCGACCTTTTCCTCGCCGACTATGGCAGCGGTCAGCAATGCGTTTCGGGCCCGGCTGCGCAGCTCGTTGATGATGTCGTCATCGAAGGATTCGATTTCCTGCATTTCCGCCATCGGCACGTAGGCCACTTCTTCCAGGGTGGAGAATCCTTCGTCGACCAGGATCTGGGCCACTTCCTCGTCCACGTCGAGTTTGTCCTTGAACAGGTGGAGGATGGACTGGGTTTCCTCTGCCTGCTTTTCTTCGGCTTCCTGCTCGGTTACGAGGTTGAGTTCCCAGCCGGTGAGCTCGGAGGCCAGCCGCACGTTCTGGCCGCTGGCGCCGATCGCCTTGCCAAGCTGGTCCTCTTCCACCACCACGTCCATGCTGTGCTTGTCTTCGTCCACCACGATGCGGCTGACTTCTGCGGGCGCCAGGGCGTTGATGACAAATTGGGCCGGGTCGGGAGACCAGAGAATGATATCCACCCGCTCGCCCGCCAGCTCGTTGGTTACCGAGGTGACGCGCGAGCCGCGCAAACCGATGCAGGTGCCGATCGGGTCGATGCGGGGATCGTTGGACTTGACCGCGATCTTGGCGCGCAGCCCTGGATCTCTGGCGGCGGCCTTGATTTCCAGCAACTCTTCCTCGATCTCCGGCACTTCCAGTTCAAACAGCTTCATTATGAACTCGGGTGCAGTGCGCGACAGCACGAGCTGGGGGCCGCGGGCGCTGCGTTCGATGCGGGACAGGTAGGCGCGCACCCGGTCGCCGATGCGCAGATTCTCGCGCGGGATCATCTGGTCGCGATGCAGGAAGCCTTCCACCCGGCCGGTTTCGATAATGGCGTTGCCGCGGTCCATGCGTTTTACCGTGCCGGTCACCAGATGTTCCTTGCGCGCCAAAAAGTCATTGAGCACCTGTTCGCGTTCGGCATCGCGAATTTTCTGCAGGATTACCTGCTTGGCGGCCTGGGCGCCAATGCGGCCAAATTCGATGTTGTCGAGTTTTTCCTCGATGTAGTCACCCACCTGGATATCCGGATGGTCATACTGAGCGTCCACCAGCAGGATCTGGCGGTCTTCGGATTCCAGTTCCTGTTCGGTGACAACCTGCCAACGGCGGAACGATTCGTAATCTCCCGATTGCTGGTCAATGGACACGCGCACGTCCGCGTCGCCCTTGAAGCGCTTCTTTGTTGCGGAAGCCAGCGCCATTTCAAGGGCGCCGAACACCACATCCTTTTCCACATTCTTTTCCCGCGCCAGCGCATCCACCAGCATCAACAATTCACGGCTCATCACACTCTCCACACATCCACTGGCATCCGTTCCAGGGGTCAATACACGGGCTTCAAACGGGCCGAATCCACGTTCGCCAAATCCACTGCCACTTCCTTGCCATCCATCTCAAGCCGGACCCGGCTATCTTCCAGGCCCAGCAGACGACCTGCCAGTTTGCGCCGATTGTCCATCGGTACGCGCAGCTTCACCACCACCGGCTCGCCGGCGAACCGGAGGTAATCGCCCGGTTTGGTCAGGGGCCGGTCCAGTCCCGGCGACGAAACTTCCAGCCGTTCATAGTCAATGTTCTCCACCGTGAACAGCCGTGTCAGCTGGTTGCTGACCGACACGCAGTCATCAATGCTGACGCCGCCCGGTTTGTCGATGAACACCTGCACAAGCCTGCCGCGGCCCTGCACCAGCTGCACCAGTTCATACCCCATTCCGGACAGGGTGGATTCAAGCAAAACCTGAAGGCTCATCTCGGTTCCGGCTCATTTCGCTGCGACAAACAAAAAATGGGCGAACCGCCCATATCTAAGCCCAAAATTATACCTTCAAATCCACGAGACGCGAAACCCCAGCGCAGGATCGAAGGGAACGGGCTCGTCGAGGAACAAAGCAGGTTTTTGTTTGATCCGGGTGGTGCCCGGAACCGGAATCGAACCGGTAAGGGCTGATTAGGCCCGGCGGATTTTAAGTCCGCTGTGTTTACCAATTTCACCACCCGGGCGTTGAGGCCGGATTCTAACAGCTACAGATCCTGATATGGCCGTCGTGAGCAGGTGGAATGTGGAGGCGGGGGTCGGAATCGAACCGGCGTAGACGGCTTTGCAGGCCGCTGCATAACCACTTTGCTACCCCGCCCTGAAAGCAGCTCGGGCTGTCTTGACACGGAAAGGGGAAAGCGAACCGCGGTCCTTGCTTTCCCCTGAAATCTGGAGCGGGAAACGAGTCTCGAACTCGCGACCTCAACCTTGGCAAGGTTGCGCTCTACCAACTGAGCTATTCCCGCATAGAGGCTGCGAATTCTGCTGAAATTTGCCTTGCGTGTCAACTTCCAGCGCGGGTCGTCCGGCGCAAATCACGGCTGCCTCGATTCAATCAACGGTCAACGCTTCTCCAGGGCCTTGGCGGCCACTTGCAAGTAGTAGGCCATGGAAATCAGGGTCAAGAGCGCGGCCAGGTCAATCAGCAGGTGACCCAGGATTGGGGTCGGAACGGCACCCAGCGGTTGCCAGTAGAGCAGCAAGGCAATCGCGATCATCTGAAAGGCGGTCTTGACTTTGCCGATGAAACCCACTGCCACGCTGCCAGCTTTTCCGGCCTTGGCCATCCACTCGCGCAAGGCGGAAATGGCAATTTCGCGGCCAATGATGATGAGGGCGACAAGCGGAGAGGTGCGCCCAAGGTCGACCAGCACAATGAGCGCTGCGGCTACCATGAGCTTGTCCGCCACCGGGTCGAGAAAGGCGCCGAAGGCAGAAGTCTGGCTCAGTCTGCGCGCCAGATAGCCGTCGAACCAGTCAGTAATCGCCGCCACGACAAAGAATATCGTGGCCAGGAGATTGGCGTCCTGATCGCTGAGCCATCGCGCCGGCAAGTAGAACACCCCGATGATCAGCGGAATCAGCAGGATGCGCAGCCAGGTCAGGAGGTTCGGCAGGTTGAAGGGCATGGAGCATTATCGCACTTGGTGTGGCGTGAGCCTGTCAGTGCAGCGCCTGATAAATCCGCTCCGCCAGTTCGCGCTGAATGCCTGCTACCCGGGCAAGCTCTTCCACCCCCGCATTGCGCACGCCTTGCAGCCCGCCAAAGTGTTCCAACAGGGCCTTGCGCTTTTTCGGCCCGATGCCGGGGATATCCTCCAGGCTTGAGTGGGTGCGGGCCTTGCCGCGCCGGGCCCGGTGGCCGGTGATCGCGAATCGGTGGGCTTCGTCCCGGATGGTCTGAATCAGGTGCAGGGCCGGGCTGTCGCTTGGCAGGCGAACAACATTTCCGCCCGGGTAGACGAGCTGCTCCAGCCCGGGCTTGCGTTCCTCGCCCTTGGCGACGCCGATCAAGTCGAGGTCGTTTAGCCCCAACTCGGCCATTACTTCGACTGCCACATTGAGCTGGCCCAGGCCGCCGTCGATCAGCAGCAGATCGGGCCGCTTGCCTTCGCCCTGCTGCACCTTGGTGTAGCGCCGGGTCAGCGCATCGCGCATGGCGGCATAATCGTCCCCGGGGGTGATGCCGCTGATGTTGTAACGCCGGTACTCGCTGTTTTTCATTGCGCCGTCTTCGTACACCACGCAGGACGCCACCGTGGCTTCGCCCAGGGTATGGCTGACGTCGAAACACTCGATGCGCTGCAGTTGCGGCAGATCGAGGGCTTCCTGCAGCGTGGCGAGCCTGTTCTGCTGGGTCGCGCGCTGCGCTAGCTGCTGAGCCAGCGCCACCTCAGCGCCTTTTAGTGCCATGGACAGCCAGACCCTTTTTTCCCCCTGCGGGCGAGTGAGCAGGCTCACCTTGCGTCCCGCTTGCTGGGAAAGAACGACGCCCAGGGTATCGGCATCAAGCGTTTCGCCACTCACGATCACGGGCGGAATCGGGTGTTCGAGGTAGTGCTGGCTGATGAAGGCGTGCAGGATTTCCGCGCTGTCGCTGTCGCCGGCGTTGTGCGGAAAGTAAGCGCGATCTCCCAGATGGCGTCCGCTGCGAATCATCAGCAAGTTGACGCAGCCCACCCCGGACCGGCTCGTTGCTGCCACCACATCTGCGTCGGTAGCGGCGCCGCTCTCGACAAACTGCTGCTGGCGCATCTTGGAGAGATTGTGGATTTGGTCACGGTACTGGGCGGCAATTTCATACTGCTGTGCCGTCGCAGCGGCCTGCATCCTGCGGCTTAGCTCAACGGTCAGTTCATCTTCCTTGCCGTCGAGAAACAGCATGGCGCTTTTCACGTCTGCGCCATAGTCGTCCCGGGAAATATGCCCCACACAGGGGGCAGTGCAGCGTTTGATCTGGTACAGCAGGCAGGGTCTGGAACGGTGGGCAAAGACCGTGTCCTCGCAGGTGCGCAGGCGGAACATGCGCTGCAGCAGATTGATGCTCTCCTTGACCGCCCACGCATTGGGGTAGGGCCCGAAGTAGCGGTTCTTCTTATCGGTCGCGCCGCGGTAATAAGCGATGCGGGGATACTCGTGCCCTGACAGCAACAGGTAGGGATAGGACTTGTCATCCCGAAACAGGATGTTGTAACGGGGTGCCAAGGCCTTGATCAGGTTGTTCTCCAGCAGCAGGGCTTCGGCCTCGGTACGGGTGACGGTGGTTTCGATGGCGACGATCTGTTCGACCATTAGGCGGATGCGAGGCGACAGGCCGGTCTTGTTGAAATAGCTGGCCACGCGCTTTTTCAGGTCGCGCGCCTTGCCCACATAGAGCACCGCGGCGTCCGCGCCCAACATGCGATAGACGCCAGGCAGCGAGGGCAGATTGCTGATAAAGGTCTTGGGGTCGAAGGTCAAAATTTGTTCAGCAGGAAAGATGGGAGGACGAGAAGAGCCAAATGAGTCTTTGGCATGAGTATTTGGGTAAGCTCAGTTTCTTCGTCATCGCGGGGCCGCAGGCCGTGGCGATCCAGGCATCCAGCGTATCTGAATGTTCAACCTAGAAACGGCAGTTGACCGCTTATCACCGTTTTGGCACGCAACATGGAACCATGTCTCGTAAGCTTCCACAAATGTCACCTGTTGGGTGAGCGCGATACATACCCGCTGGCACGCCCGGACGTGCGCCTGGCTTTGTCGCTCCTCCTTGCAGGCCCCGGCCTGCGGCGTCGTCGCTTCGCGCCAGCCACCCGCCCAGACGCACCATCGGGCGTGTCCAACTACCGTTTCTAGGTTCAATTCTCGCAGGTTCAGATGACCGATGCGGGCTTTTTCCCGGTCAGCAGATACTCGATCAATTCCCTGACCGAACGGATTGCCTTGCCGAAGGGCAGGCTTTCCGAGCCGCGGAAAAACAGGCCTTTGTTGAGGTCGCCCTTAAGTGCGGCCACCAGTTGTGAATCGATGCAGAATTGTCCTGCCCTGGCCAAGCCGTCGCGCAGCCCGCAGTGAACCAGACAATGCAGGCCGATGGCGCAGCGCTCGCGGCCAGCCTTGGCACAGGCTTGCAGTTTGCTCTCGCGCTTGAGATAGTTGGCCAGCCAGGGGGTCTTCACCGCACGCGCCGGCAGACCAGCCACGCTCATGAAGGTGACGATATCTTCCGGCGCTGCATCTGCTAGCACCTGCTTGAATACGGGGTGGGCATCCCCTTCTACGGTCACCGCGAATGGTGTGCCGATTTGCACGGCGCTGGCGCCCAGGCCCAGCAACTCCCGCACTTTCTCGTAACGGTTGATGCCGCCCGCCAGAATCAGCGGGATGCGTTCGCGTTCCA
>DASQBT010000022.1:0-11374 GCA_035635075.1 Thiobacillaceae bacterium
CGAAATGCGGAATCGCCCAGCGCTCATCCACCGAATAGCGGTAGAAGCCGCCGCCCAGTTGGTCAATCAGCCCGCCGCGCAGCATGCGCTCGAGCGTAAACAGCGCCATGCTGCGGGCTTCGTCATCGAAGCGTCGGAGCAGCAGGAACTCCAGTTCCGCCGGGCGCGGAAACTTCGGCGCCTTCGAAAAACCTCCCCACTGGGGATCGAAAGCCTGGGCCAGTTGCGCACGCGCCGCCTCCAGCGGCCCGGCGTCAAACTTCACCGCAGCCGCAGGTCCCGGCTCATAGCGGGCCAGAACGGAAAGCAGTTCGTGGTTCTGCGCCTCAATGTCCTGACGCCGTTCCCGGTAGGCCCGCTCCACCTGCTGCATCAACTGGACGAAGCCCGGCAGGTTGTGGCGCGCATGTTTGGGAAAATAGGTCCCGGCATAAAACGGCACCTGATCGGGGGTGAGAAACATGGTGAGCGGCCAGCCTCCGCCGCGCCGCGCGAAAATCTGGTGCGCCGTCTGGTAGATCTGGTCCAGATCCGGCCGTTCCTCGCGGTCCACCTTGATGCTGACGAACAAGCGGTTCATCGCCTCCGCCACCTCCGCATCCTCGAAGCACTCGTGCGCCATCACGTGGCACCAGTGGCAGGTGGAGTAGCCGATCGACAGGAGGATGGGCTTGTCTTCGGCACGGGCCTTTTCCAGCGCGTCAGGCCCCCAGGGATACCAATCCACCGGATTGTCGGCATGCTGGAGCAGATAGGGCGACGATTCCCGGGCGAGTCGATTGGGCATGCGCTTACCTACGCAGCCACCGGCTGATTTGCAGCCAGTCTTCCTGGTCGCGTTCCGCCAGATGGGGAGGCAGGTCAAAAATGGTCTTGCCCTCGAAGGCCGCATTGACGTAGTTCTGCGCCTCGCGCAGGTGCGCCAGCACAGGCAGGTCGAGCCCGGCAAGAAACTGTTCCAGGGTCACCGCGGCCCGAGTGCGCGGCGCCATGCGCATGCCCACCACCGCCACATCGATCTTGCCCTTGCGCACCACTTTTTCGCCCGCCAGCACCTGCAAGAAATCCCGGCTGGCCTGGATGTCGAACAGCGACGCGCCGATCGGCACCAGCACTTTATGCACCAGCTTGAGCGCGTGTTCCAGATTCTTGCCGTGCAGCGCGGCTGGCGAATCGATGATCAGCCAACCCTTGGCATTGTCGTTGCTGCCTTCCAGCCTGGCGATCGCCGGAAACTCGGCGCCACGGCGGCCCAGCCACTGGGTGGCAGACTGCTGGCGATCCAGGTCGAGCAGCCGCACCTCCTCCCCGGCCGCCGCCAGCATCCCGGCCAGATTGGTCGCCACTGTGGTCTTGCCGCTGCCCCCCTTGGGGTTGGCGATCAGCACCGCCTTCATGACATTTTTCTTGGGGTTTTCATTTGAAAACAGTCCTCATTCGTTTCACCGCGAAGGACACAAGAATGGGGAATCAATGAAGCGCAGCGCCCATGCTCCCGGATGCAGCGATGCCCGTGTCCTTGGTGTCCTGCGTGGTTCAGTACCTTCTTTCCACCTGCGTAACGTCGCGTACCGCGCCAAACGCCGCGCTGGTCGTCATCGCCGCATAGGCGCGCAGCGCCTCAGACACCTTGCGCTCGCGCTTGAGGGGCTTCCACGCGTCACGGCCCTTAGCCTCCATCTCCGCACGGCGCCGCTGCAATTCTGCCTCGTGCACCACCAGATCGATGCTGCGCCTGGGAATGTTGATCTCAATCCGGTCGCCTTCGCGCACCAGGCCGATTACGCCGCCCTCAGCCGCTTCCGGCGAAACATGGCCGATCGAGAGCCCCGAGGTGCCGCCGGAAAAGCGCCCGTCGGTGATCAGCGCACAGAGCTTGCCCAAGCCCTTCGATTTGATATAAGAAGTCGGGTAGAGCATCTCCTGCATGCCGGGGCCGCCGCGCGGGCCTTCGTAGCGGATCACCACCACGTCGCCTTCCTTGACCTGGTCGCCCAGGATGCCCTCCACCGCAGCCTCCTGCGATTCGAAGATGCGCGCCGGGCCGGAAAATTTCCAGATCGACTTGTCCACCCCTGCGGTTTTGACGATGCAGCCGTGTTCGGCCAGATTGCCATACAGAACGGCGAGGCCGCCTTCGCTGGAATAGGCATGCTCGACATCACGGATGCAGCCGGTGGCGCGGTCATCGTCCAACGTCTTCCAGCGTTTGTCCTGCGAAAACGCGACTTGGGTCGGCACATTGCCGGGGGCGGCCTTGTAGTAGTGCTTGACGTCTTCGCTCGCGGTGCGGCGGATGTCGTAGACGTCGATCTGCTCGCCCATGGACTTGCACAAGATGGTGGGCAGATCGCGGTGCAGCAGCCCGCCGCGATCCAGTTCCCCCAATAGCGCCATCACGCCGCCTGCGCGGTGCACGTCCTCCATGTGGAACAACTGCGTGGCGGGCGCCACCTTGGACAGGTTGGGCACCTTGCGCGACATGCGGTCGATGTCGGCCATGGTGAAGTTGACCCCCGCCTCGTGCGCGGCCGCCAGCAGATGTAGCACGGTGTTGGTCGAGCCGCCCATGGCGATATCCAGCGCAATCGCATTTTCGAACGCGTCGAAGCTGGCGATCGAACGCGGCAGTACCGAGGCATCGTCTTGCTCGTAATAGCGTCGCGCCAGCTGCACGATCAACCGGCCCGCGGCCAGGAATAGATTCTTGCGCTCGGCATGGGTGGCCAGCACCGAGCCGTTGCCGGGCAAAGAAAGACCCAGTGCCTCGGTCAGGCAATTCATTGAGTTGGCGGTGAACATGCCCGAACAGGAACCGCAGGTGGGGCAGGCGGAGCGTTCCATCTCCATCACCTCTGCGTCGCTGTTCTTCGAATCCGCCGCGCTCACCATCGCGTCGACCAGGTCGAGCTTCATCAGTTTGCCGTGGATACTCACCTTGCCCGATTCCATCGGCCCGCCCGAAACGAACACTGTGGGGATGTTGAGGCGCAAAGCCGCCATCAGCATGCCGGGGGTGATCTTGTCGCAGTTGGAAATGCACACCAAGGCATCGGCGCAATGCGCATTGACCATGTATTCGACGCTGTCCGCAATCAGGTCGCGGCTGGGCAGCGAATACAGCATGCCCCCGTGGCCCATGGCGATGCCGTCGTCCACCGCGATGGTATCGAACTCCTTGGCCACGCCGCCCGCCGCCTCTATTTCGCGCGCCACAAGCTGGCCGAGGTCCTTCAAGTGCACATGGCCGGGAACGAACTGGGTAAAGGAATTGGCCACCGCAATGATGGGTTTGTCGAAGTCGCCGTCCTTCATGCCGGTGGCGCGCCACAGCGCGCGCGCGCCGGCCATGTTGCGGCCGTGGGTGGTGGTGCGGGAACGATAAGCAGGCATTTAGGTCACTCTCCGTGTTCTGCACGAAAGACCCGGATTGCCGCGCGCCTGTGGTGCTCGGAGGCAAACCTCACTCACAAGCTTCTTCGAGGGCGCGAGGGGATAAGGCCAGGGCCCCAAACCTTTAACGAAGCAATCCAGCTACTGTCGAACAGCGTCAATAACAAAATGGGATAATTCCCGCATTTTAACCCTCAAGCCTTACCCCTCGCGCCGCACCATGTTAGTTCACCCGCAATTCGACCCCGTCGCCGTGCACCTTGGCCCGCTATCCGTGCACTGGTATGGCCTTATGTACCTGTTGGCTTTTCTGCAGGTCTGGTGGCTGGGCAAGCGGCGCCTGGCCGCCCGACCCGAACTGGGCATGAAGGAACAAGGTCTGGACGACCTGCTGTTCTATGGCGTGCTGGGTGTGGTGCTGGGCGGTCGGCTTGGACAGGTGCTGTTTTACGATCCCGGCTATTACTTCGAGCACCCGGGCGAAATCATCGCAGTGTGGAAAGGCGGCATGAGCTTTCACGGCGGTTTCCTTGGGGTGCTCATCGCCGTCGCCTTCTGGACCCGCAGGCACCAGGCCAACTGGCTTTCCACCATGGATTTCATCGCGCCCCTGGTCCCATTGGGCATCGTCGCGGTACGCATCGGCAACTTCATCAACGGCGAACTGTGGGGCCGCGTGGCCGACCCCAGCCTGCCCTGGGCCATGGTGTTCCCACAGGTTGACAACCTGCCGCGCCATCCGTCGCAGATCTACGAGGCGCTGGGCGAAGGCTTGATGCTGTTCATCATCCTGTGGATTTATGCGCGCAAAGAACGGCCCAGAGGCGCGGTCTCCGCAGTGTTCCTGATCGGCTACGGCGTGTTCCGCTCACTTGCCGAATATTTTCGCGAGCCCGATGCAGGAATCTTCGGCCAGTCCTATCTGGTCAGCATGGGCCAGTGGCTGTCGTTGCCGATGATACTTGCCGGCATCATCATGCTGGTATGGTCCTACAAGAAGCGCTGATGGGAACGTTCTGGAGGGCCGGAGGGTGGCTGTTGATCGCTGCCATCATCTTCCTTTCGCTTACTCCCCACCCAATCAAGTTCCACATTCCTTACGGTGACAAGCTCAACCACCTCCTGGCCTACGCCACGCTCATGGCCTGGTGGTCGCAGCTTCACGTTTCATCTGCAAGACGCCTGCGCCTGGCCTTGAGCTTTGCCGCATTGGGCATCGTTATTGAATATGCCCAGGGCTACACCGCCACGCGCCAGCCCGACGTGTTCGACGCCCTCGCCAACATCGCCGGCATCCTGCTCGGCTGGCTCGCCGCCCCGCCGCGCATTCCCAGCTATTACGCCAAGCTCGCCGCTGTCTTTCCCGGCTCACCCGGCTAAGGCTATAATTCCGGCCTCGTGGGGCGGTAGCTCAGCTGGGAGAGCGTCGCGTTCGCAATGCGAAGGTCGGGAGTTCGATCCTCCTCCGCTCCACCATTCATTTGTCGAGTAGCGTTCAAAGAAGGCCGCAAAACCCGGGCAGATTCCTGCGCGAAGTGGGTCAGTTTCAGGTGCAAATCAACACGGTCTTATTGGGAGACTTCCCGAAGAGCGCCCGGAAAACAGGATTTTGCTTAGTTTCAATCCTCGCCAAGACATTCAAGAGGGTGAGCCGGGGCAGGTCAAGGGCGGGCGTAGCCCCGGGATAGCGGCGATCGTCTCTTCATCGGCCGTTGCTGCCATTCAGGATGAACACATTAGCTGGCCGCTCTCGGGCCAAAAGCAGACATTCGTCTTGAATCTTTGCGGACGGTTGAATTTACGTAACATGAGACGGGATGAGGGCGGGCGCTTCTGGCCCGCATTCAATATACTATAAGATATCTATTTATAACATTGATATATTAAGGAATATAAGAAATATAGCACGTTACGCGGATGTGATATATTTCGGAATATATTAAGTGTAAGCTGATATTCTATAGAACATCTGTCTATGAGCCACGTATTTCAGGACATTGCCAAGGCCCTTAAGGCTGCCCGCGAAAGCAAGGGCCTGAGCCAGCGCGCCCTTTCCGAAGCATCAGGCGTTCTTCAGACACGCATCTCAAAGATCGAAAACGGGGCGGCGGATTTTCGGGTGTCCACCCTCATGGCACTCGCCCGCGCACTCGACCTCGAACTGACGCTAGTCCCCCGCAAAGCGGTTTCTGCCGTGCAATCAGTGGTGAGAGCTAGTGAGCCAGTCGCTATTCCTCAAAGCTCTGGCGAAGCGCTTAAGGAACTGCAACGTATCCAGCAGCAGTTCTCAAGCCTTACCCAGATCGCCAAGGCCACTCAGGAGTACGCACAGTTCCAAAGACATCTTCGGGACCTTCAGCATTTCAAGATCCCCCTGACCCAGATCGACAAGCTGAAAGAAGCAAGCAAGGCTCTCGATGTTTTTCGTAAACATCATGAGGATATTAAGGCCTTTCGCAGAGCTATAGAGAACATGCAATCCGTACGCAATGCCGTCGCTCATGCGGCGGCAGCAGAGCCGCCTAGCATCATGATCAAACCGGCTTACACCCTGGATGACGAGGACAACCATGCCTGATGTCTCCGTCCTCAATGTATATCTCTATGGTGAGCCGATCGGTACGCTTACCCGTGTTGCCGGTGACAGGACCCTATTCGCCTTCAATGAGGCCTATATCGTGGACACACAACGGGCCGTCCTGAGCCTGGGCTTTAAGGATTCCCTCGGAGGGTTGATCACCGACTTTAAGCCGACTCAGACAAGAGTTATGCCCTTCTTCTCTAACCTGCTGCCCGAAGGTCATATGCGCGAGTACCTGGCGGCACGCGCCGGGGTCAATCCCGTCCGCGAATTCTTCCTGCTGTGGGTGCTGGGACAGGACTTGCCCGGCGCCATCACCATCAGGCCCGCTGACGGAGAAGCCTGGCCGCCTGATGCTGCTGGTCGTGATGATGACCATCATGATGATGATCATCGCACGGAGGCACTACGCTTCTCGCTTGCCGGTGTTCAGCTCAAGTTCTCTGCCGTCAATGAGGCCAGTGGCGGGTTGACCATTCCCGCCAATGGCATAGGCGGCTCATGGATCGTCAAGTTGCCCTCGCAGCGTTTCGAAGGCGTGCCAGAAAATGAGTACACGATGATGACGCTCGCACGCTACGTCGGCATTGATGTACCAGCGCTCAAGCTCATTGATTTTCGCGAAATCAACAACATGCCGTCCGGTATCGATGATCTTAAAGGAGGACAGGCGCTGGTGATTGAGCGGTTCGATCGATTGCCCGCGGGCGGTGGCCCCGTTCATATCGAAGACTTCGCACAAATCTTTGGTGTCTACCCTGAGAACAAATACAAAAAAGCCAGCATGCGCAATATCGCGAGCGTGATCGCAAGCGAGGGCGACGACGCTGATATTGCGGAGTTCGTGCGGCGTCTGACCTTCAACACACTGATAGGCAATGCCGACATGCACTTAAAGAACTGGTCGATGATCTATCCTGATCGACGCACAGCGGCGCTCGCTCCGGCATACGATTTTGTTTCGACGATCGCTTATCTCAAGGACGAGAAAGCGGCGTTGACGGTCAGTCGCAGCAAGCGCTTTGACGAGTTTTCGGAAGACGAGCTTTCCCATCTGGCAGCGAAGGCGATGCTGCCGGAGAAGCTTGTACTCGATACCGCGCGCGAAACTGTTGCCCTATTCCATCAGCACTGGCAGGCCGAGAAGGCACATCTGCCATTGTCACCGACGGTGATCGAGGTGATCGAGCGCCATCTGGAGCGGGTGCCGATCGCATCGCGCTGACCTTTCGTTCACCCGAAAGCAGTTTCTATATCGCCAGGAAAAGCACAAGACGATCGGCTACGGCATTGCGGGCCACTTTCGTACAGCCAAGCGTGGGCGTTGTCGATTTCGCAGAATCTTCTTCCCTTGGCGCACATTGCATCGAGAGAAAGATTTCGCCGTCTCCGAGAATATCCTGAATGTCTGCCTTGGGTCGGGAGTAGACGGACTTCACGATTGTTTCCAACGACAGCTTCGGCCGATGATCAGACGGCCGCGGTGATTACCTTTACCGTCCAAGCTACCTGCTTGCGCTCAATTGGAACGAAGCAGAAGCTTGTCGACTGCAAAGTCAACGTTGACGGTAACTATGGCGGCGACTTCCCGGTGCGACGGGGGATAGAGCTGGTAAGCAGTGGTGTCCCAGCGGAATATTCGATAGTCCTCCACCTCAATTTCCATTGACTCCGGAAGCATCCCGAGCTCGGCGTCATCGGGATTTTCGTTTGCGCGTCAGCAGTCCAGTAGGTGAATAGGAGAGATCGATGGCGGTTACCCGCACTAGTCGGGCGTGGCGCGTGGGTGGGGTTGTCGCGGCATTGGTGCTGTTTGGGGCCATCGCGGTGGGGGCGGCCAGATGGCCCGATATTCAGTTTGAACTTGGCTATGCCTACGAATACGGTAATTTCCATGGCTGGACCCCCGGTTTCGCCCAGGACTACGGGCGGGCGGTTCATTGGCTAGGCCAAGCGTCACAGGCGAACCACCCGAGGGCTCAGTACATGCTGGGCCTCCTCTATGCCCACGGTTGGGGTGTGCCCGGGGACGGCATCCGTGCAGTTGAATGGTTCACCCGATCCGCCAAAAACGGCTACGCCCCTGCCTGCTACCATCTCGGCTGGATGTACCACAAGGGCGACGGCGTGCCCCGAGACGAAGACCGTGCAATCCGGTTGATGGAACAGGCGGCCGGCCAGGGCATGGCGGCTGCTCACCTGGCCATGGGGCGTTTTTATGCGCGCGGCGAAGGGGTGTCTGCCGACGTGGTCCAAGCCTTGAAGTGCTTTGAGCTGGCCGTGCATTTTGCCCAATCCCGGCCCGAACTGTTTGACAACGCAGCATTCGCCGGGCGTGCCATCGCCACCCGTGATGCGCTGACCGCGGTGATGCCCCCGTCCAGTATCGAACAGGGTCAGACGCGTGCGCGGCAGTGGTTGTCTGAGCACTTTCCGATCCGGCCGAGCAACCAGGCTGGATATCTCTGGCGCCGCTCATAGCTGATGTGTGGGGTCGTTGCTCGCCGGGCAGATTTTCGTTGAATGTGGCTTCAAGCCCTGGCACAGACAGTCAGGGCCGCTCAAGCAACGAAGGAAGCCGAAGTAGGCTCGTTTATTCTTACCCCGCACCCTCGACAATCGCGTCTGACGCTGCCTTTTCGCGGCGGGCCAGCCAGAGGAACGGCAGGGCCAGCGCCTGGATGACGGCGCCGCCGCCATAGGAGGCGGGGTAGCCCCAGAGGTCCGCCGCGCGGCCGAGCAGCGGCTGGATACCGATTGCGCCGGCCGAGCCGAGCAGGGAGTCGAAAGAAAGCACCGTGGCCCGCTCGCTCGATGGGATGAGGCCGTTCAAATAGGCCTGACGCACGGGCGACAGGGCGGCGAACATCAGGCCCCACAGCACCAGCAGAACGATGGCCACCCAGAAATGCGGCAGCGCCGCGATCATGGCCAGGATGACGGTGCTCAGCAGCATGCCGGTGAGCAGCATCGTGGTGCGCCGGCGGAATAGGCGGCGCAGGCGGGGGCCGAGCAGGCCGCCCGCGATCTGTGCCCCGGCGACGATGGCGGCTGCCAGCCCGGCAATGGCGTAGGCCCGTTGGTTGCCATACAGCTTGAGCAGGTAGGGCTGCATGGCATAGAAGGCGTAGATCAGTACGCCGTCGCTGAACAAGCCCGCCAGCATGACCCAGCGCACCGGCGGGTTGGCGAGCCCGTACTCGATGGAGCGGCGCAGAACGCGCTTCACCTCCTGCATCGGGTGCTTGCCGCGGCTCGGGGTGTAGCCCACGTCGCGCATCAGGGCGAAGGCGAGCACGAAACCGAGCCCAAGCACGAGCGCACGCAACAGGTACGGGACGCCCAGATTGGTCGCCTGCGCGATCACGCCGCCGGCCACCGATCCGCACAGCATCGCGGTGCCTTGGACGATCTGGCCCTTGGCCAGGACCGACTCTAGCGTGCCGCCTTCGCGGAAATAGCCGGTGAAGGTCAGGGCATCCACCAGCCAGGCCTCCACGGCGCCCGAGAAGAAGGTGAAGCCGAGCCCAAGAAGCGCAGAGGTGAGGGCCCAGGCCCAGAACGGCGCCGACACCTGCCACATCAACAGGTAAAGCAGCGTGGTGATGGCGAGGGTGAGGGTGCCGAGCAGGTAGGACAGCCGCCGACCGCGTGTGTCGGCAACGACGCCGGTCGGCACCTCGAACAACACCTGACCGGCGGTGAAGAAGGCGTTGGCAGCAAACGCCTGGGTGTTGCTCAGACCGGCATCGAGCAAGAAGAGCGTGTTGATTCCCCAAATGAGCGAAGCCGCCAGGGTGTGGAGCAGGAGCAGGATCAGATAGACATTCTGAAGCCTGCGCGACGCGGTGTTCACCGTATCACCCCATGGGCTGCGCGTTGCGACGGCGCCTCTTCGCGCCGTTGTGGAGCGCCTTCCGAGGCGCGATCCCCGTGCCGGGTGGCAGCGCCGCGATCGCGGCGCGGACGCCGCTCCTACACGCATCCTGTTTGATTGTCTGATCAGCAACCGCAGGCACAGTAGGCTCCTTGAGTACCCTCGGTAGATAACTCACACTAGCCTGATGCTGGCACTCTCACAAGTCTCCAAACGTTACGGTGATGTCCAGGCCCTGGCACCGACCGATCTTCGGGTGTCAATCGGCGAGACCCTGGTGCTGATCGGACCCAGCGGCTGCGGCAAGTCCACCCTGCTGCGGCTGATCGCCGGGCTGATCGAGCCGGATTCCGGCGTCATCAGCTTCGAAGAAACGGCCTTGACGCCGGACAATATCCTTAAGGCGCGGCAGCGCATGGGCTACGTTATCCAGGAGGGCGGCCTGTTTCCCCATCTGACGGTGCGCGACAACGTGACGGTCATGGCGCGCTATCTGCGCCGCGACTCTGCCTGGATCGCTTCCCGGCTCGCCGAGTTGGCCGAGCTGGCGCACCTGCCGCAGGAACTGATGCTGCGCTTCCCTGCCGAGCTGTCCGGCGGCCAGCGCCAGCGCGTCAGCCTGATGCGCGCGCTCATGCTGGATCCGGACCTGCTGCTGCTGGACGAGCCGCTGGGCGCGCTGGATCCCATGATCCGCTACCAGTTGCAGCGGGAACTCAGGGCCGTCTTCGCCCAGCTCGGCAAGACCGTGGTCATGGTCACCCATGACCTCGCCGAAGCCGCCTATTTCGGGCAGACCCTGGTGCTGATGCGCGACGGCCGCATCGTGCAGAGCGGCTCTTTCGCGGAACTTGCCCGGCATCCGGCGGAAGCCTTTGTCGAGCAGTTCATCTCCGCCCAGCGCGAGCCCATGGCACAGCTCGCCAGAGCGCTCGGATGAGCATGCGACGCTGGCTAGGGGCGGTGTTGCTGGGGCTGCTGAGCGTCTCATGGGCAAGCTCAGTCTCGGCCGCCGAAGCGCCGGTGCGCATCACTGTAGGCTCCAAGAGCTTCACCGAATCGGTCATCCTGGGCGAGATGCTGGGGCAGCTGGCCCGCCAGGCCGGAGCCGAGGCCGAGCACCGGCAGCAACTGGGCGGCACGCGCGTGTTGTGGAACGCGCTGCTCGCGGGCGACATCGATGCCTATCCGGAATACACCGGCACCCTGTTTCAGGAAATCCTGCGGGAGAAGCCGCGCACCCAGGCCGAGCTCGGGCAGGCTTTGGCGGCGCACGCCCTGCGCATGACGTCTTCGCTGGGGTTCAACAACACCTACGCCATCGGCGTGAAGGAAGACCTGGCGCAACGGCTCAAGCTCAAGACCATTTCAGACCTGAAGCGCCATCCCGAGCTGGTATTGGGTTTCACCAACGAATTCATGGATCGGGCCGATGGCTGGCCGGGCCTGCGTCAACGCTACCAGCTGCCCCAGCAAGACGTTCGAGGCCTGGACCACGATCTCGCCTACCGCGGCCTTGCCGC
>DASQBT010000023.1:0-23740 GCA_035635075.1 Thiobacillaceae bacterium
GGAAAAATCCCAGGCCCAAATCAAGGACATAATCGAGTCCGCCTATGACCATGGTGCGGAGATGATCGTCACGCCATGCCCGCTGTGCCAAGCGAACGTGGAGATCTATCAGGGCCACATCAACAAGAAATACAGCACCAAGTTCAATATCCCCGTGCTGTACTACAGTCAGCTGATGACCCTGGCATATGGCGGTTCGGCCAAGGAGGCAGGCCTGGATGGACAGGTGATTCGCGCAAGGAAGCTGGAAGAATTTGCCGGCAAGTGAGTCTGTTTCCCGGGGCGAAAGCGGGGCCTGTGCCCTGTTTCCATTTCTGCACTTGGTGTACCTTAATGTGCTTGGACGCTTGAGGCAAGAATCTGAAATGAAAAGACCGGATACCTTTGACGAATTCCTGGACTTGGTGCATCAGGCGGTTTACGAAGTAGATGAATTGCGCGCCTGTATCGAGGATGACTACGAAGATATGGCTCGCTACATGCCGTTCCTGGACGGCCTGGACAACCAGCTGCGTCAGCTCTTCACCGACATGACGGCAGGAAAATTCGAGAATTTTGGTATGGGTCGTGATCTGCCCTTCATGCCTATTTTGCTTCGGTTCGAGCGCGACATCCCGTTCCGCGATCTGCTCCGTACCATCAATCAGACCTACCGCGAAGGGCTCCGAGTCTAGCCCAGGCGGGTTAATCAAGTAGTTTTCCGACGTATCCGGACAATCAGGTCGATGCCCTCTGTCTCCATGCCTTCCGGCAAGGGCGGCAGGCCTTGTATGGTGACGCTTCTTGCATCGATATCGGTCAATCGTCCGGAGTCTACCTGGAACAAATGGTGATGGGGCCGGGTGTTGGGATCGTAGAAGACCTTGCTGGGATCGACGATGACTTCCCGAATCAGTCCTTTTTCCAGAAACAGATTGAGGGTGTTGTATACCGTGGCTTTGGAGGTTTCCGCGTAACGGTCGTTGACCGTGGTCATCACCTGATCGGCAGAGAGGTGTTCCTGTCTTGAGAACAGCGCGTAGGCGATCTCAATCCGCTGGTGGGTGGGATTGATGTCATGCGAGCGCAGCAGCTGCGCCATATTGTCCCGGGTATATTGCATGGCTGAAATTTGCCTTTGCCTAACTTCCCTGTTAATTATATCCATAGTTTGGAATCTGTCTAAATACCCACAGTACTCCCGCATGTCAGCCAGGTATTGCGGTAAAGGCCTTTATAATCCCCAATTTACTTGGTCCAGCCTTCCCCGTGATTAAGCCTGCCCGCCTCGACAGCACCCAGCCGGATTTCCTCGCCAGACTCGACCGTCTGTTGCACTTTGACGAAGCTACCGACACCTCCATTGAAACTACCGTGGCGGGAATTCTGGCTGAGGTGAGGCGCCGGGGCGACGCGGCAGTCCTTGAATACACCGAAAAATTTGACCGACTGGCGGCCGTATCGATGGCGGATCTGGAGCTTCCTCGAGCACGTTTGGAGGAGGCTTTGCTCGCGCTGCCGGGCGAGCGTCGCGCTGCTTTGGAAGCAGCAGCAGAACGGGTGCGCCGTTATCACGAGCGCCAGGTTCAGGTCTCCTGGACCTATACGGAAGAAGACGGCACTCTGCTGGGCCAGCAGGTGACCGCGCTTGACCGGGTGGGCTTGTACGTTCCCGGCGGCAAGGCTGCCTACCCTTCCTCGGTGCTGATGAACGCCATTCCTGCCAAGGTGGCGGGTGTATCTGAACTCGTCATGGTGGTGCCCACCCCCGGGGGGGAGCAGAATGATCTGGTCCTTGCGGCGGCTGCGATCGTGGGCGTGGATAGGGTATTTACCATCGGGGGCGCCCAAGCCGTCGCGGCGCTGGCGTTCGGAACCCAAAGCATCCCACAGGTGGACAAGATCGTCGGGCCGGGCAATGCCTACGTGGCTGCAGCCAAGCGCCGGGTGTTCGGCACGGTGGGGATAGACATGATCGCCGGGCCATCGGAAATCCTGGTGATTTGCGACGGCAAAACCCATCCGGACTGGATCGCCATGGACCTGTTTTCCCAGGCCGAACACGATGAACTGGCTCAGGCGATCCTGCTGTCACCCGATGCAGCCTTTCTCGATGCAGTCGAAATGTCCATGCATAGCTTGGCGAATGACATGCCGCGCAACAAAGTGATTGAGACTTCTCTGAACACCCGGGGGGCGCTGATCAAGACCCGTGATCTCAACGAGGCAGCCGAAATTTCCAACCGCATTGCCCCGGAGCATCTGGAACTCTCGGTGGAAGACCCGCTTGCACTGAGCGAACAAATCCGCCACGCTGGCGCGATATTCATGGGCCGCAATACCTGCGAGGCCTTGGGTGATTACTGCGCGGGACCCAACCACGTGCTGCCGACCTCTCGCACTGCGCGGTTTTCCTCGCCGTTGGGAGTGTATGACTTTCAGAAGCGCTCAAGCCTCATCATGGTTTCCCCCGCCGGCGCCCAAACGCTTGGCCGCATTGCTGCAACCCTGGCCGAAGGTGAAGGACTGCAGGCGCATGCGCGATCTGCTGCATATCGCCTGCATCGCTGAAAAGGGAAAACTGTGAGTCGCTACTGGAGCGCTGTGGTGCACGGCCTCACGCCCTATGTTCCTGGCGAACAGCCCCGGCTCGACAAACTAGTCAAGCTCAACACCAATGAAAACCCCTATCCACCCAGTCCCAGAGTGCTGGAAGTCTTGCGCGCGGAAGCAACAGACAACCTCAGGTTATATCCTGATCCAACTGCCGGCCGTCTGCGCGACGCGATTGCCGGGTTCCACGGGGTGAGTCCGGATCAGGTCTTTGTTGGCAATGGCTCGGACGAGGTTCTGGCCCACGCATTCCTGGCCCTGCTCAAGCATGATGAGCCGATCCTGTTTCCGGATGTCACCTACAGCTTCTATCCGGTCTATTGCAAGCTTTATGGCATCGTCTACCAGGAAATCCGTCTGACCGAAAACTTCGAGATTTGCATCGACGATTATCCGACCGTCAATGGCGGAATCATTTTTCCCAATCCCAATGCGCCGACCGGGTGCTTGCTGCCCTTGTCCGAGATTGAGCGGCTGTTGCAGATAAATACCGGGTCCGTAGTGGTGATAGACGAGGCATACATCGACTTTGGTGGCGCGTCTGCCGTCAAGCTGGTGAGGCGCTATCCGCAGTTGCTGGTCGTGCGTACGCTGTCGAAATCACATTCGCTCGCCGGCTTGCGGGTAGGCTATGCGATCGGCCAAGAGGACTTGGTCGAGGGTCTGGTGAGGGTCAAGGACAGCTTTAATTCCTATCCGCTCGACCGTTTCGCCCAGGCCGGCGCCGCCGTGTCAATGCTGGATCGCGCCTATTTTGAGCAGACCCGGCACAAGGTCATGGCGACGCGCGCTCGCCTGAGCGATGAATTGAACAAGCTGGGTTTTGAAGTGCTGCCCTCGGCGGCCAATTTCATTCTTGCGCGACACCCCGCCCACGATGGTGCCGAGTTGACGGCCCGGCTGCGCGAGCGCAGCATTATCGTGCGCCACTTCAAGCGGCCCCAGCGCATCGCGCAGTTTCTGCGCATCACGGTCGGAACTGATGCACAATGTGAAGCGCTGGTTTCAGCGTTGAAGGACATCCTGGCCTGATCACCGTAAGCCGCTTCAAGCCTGGTTTAAGATAAAACAAGACATCGCCAAGTGTATCCATGCGAACCGCTCAAATTACCCGCAACACCCTGGAAACCCAGATTGTCTTGACCCTTAATCTGGACGGCAGCGGCAAGACCAGTCTTAACACCGGGGTGCCGTTTTTCGACCACATGCTTGATCAGATTGGCCGCCATGGGCTGATCGATCTGGATGTCCAGGCCAAAGGCGATCTAAATGTCGATGCACACCACACTGTGGAAGACGTGGGGATTACGTTCGGCCAGGCTATCGCCAAGGCCTTGGAAGACAAGAAGGGCATCCGCCGCTATGGCTATGCCTATGTACCGCTGGACGAGGCGCTGTCCCGGGTAGTGATCGACCTGTCGGGCCGCCCCGGTCTGGAATACCACGTCGACTACACACGGGCGCGGATCGGCGACTTCGATGTCGATCTGTTTCTCGAATTTTTCCGTGGCTTTGTCAATCACGCAGCCGTGACCTTGCACATCGACAACCTGCGCGGAATCAACGCCCACCACCAAGCGGAGACGATCTTCAAAGCCTTTGGCCGCGCATTGCGCATGGCGGTCGAGGCTGATTCGAGGATGGGAGACGTGCTCCCTTCCACCAAGGGCGCTCTGTGAGCGTTCAACCGGATATTGCCGTGATCGATTACGGCATGGGCAACCTGAAATCGGTTTCCAAGGCATTGGAGCATGTGGCGCCATCGGCCTCGGTAGCCGTTACCTCGGATGCCTCCACCATTCTTGCGGCGTCAAGGGTGGTTTTCCCCGGACAGGGCGCGGCGCGCGACTGCATACGGGAAATCGACAGCCGCGGCTTGCGAAATGTGATTGTGGAGGCGGCGAAGACGAAACCCTTTCTGGGCATCTGCATGGGTTTGCAGGTCCTGTTCGAATATAGCGAAGAGGGTGACACGCCGTGCCTGGGAATTTTCCCGGGCGGGGTTACGCGCTTTCCACACGATGCCATGCATGACGACAAGGGTGAAAAGCTCAAGGTGCCGCACATGGGTTGGAATAACGTATTCCGGGTCGCGGGTCATCCACTCTGGGCAGGGATCGAGGATGGCAGCCGGTTCTATTTCGTCCACAGCTATTTTGTTCAGCCGGCCGACCAGGAAATCATCGCGGGCCGTGCCCATTATCCTTTCCCATTCACATGTGCGGTGGCCTCGGATAATATCTTTGCTGTGCAGTTTCATCCCGAAAAGAGCGCCGACGCCGGGCTCGACCTGCTCGCTAACTTCATAAGTTGGGATCCCTTCAACAGGATTGCTGCCTGCGATCTGGCGACGGGAGCCTGTGCCTAACAACCTCAACCTGCCTTACTTATCATGCTGATCATTCCCGCCATCGACCTCAAGGACGGTCACTGTGTGCGCCTGGAACAGGGCGAAATGAACACAGCGACGGTATTTTCCGAACAGCCTGCCGCGATGGCCCGGCATTGGGTGGGCCAGGGTGGGCGGCGCCTGCATCTGGTGGACCTTAATGGCGCATTTGCAGGCAAGCCTGTGAATGAGGAAGCCATCCAGGCTATCGTCAAGGAATTGAATGACGAGATTCCGGTGCAACTGGGCGGCGGAATCCGCGACCTTGCCACGATTGAACGCTACCTTGATGATGGCATACGCTATGTCATTATCGGTACGGCGGCAGTGAAAAACCCTGGCTTTCTGCACGAAGCGTGCGATGCGTTTCCGGGCCACGTGATGGTGGGACTGGACGCCAAGGACGGCAAGGTGGCGGTGGAAGGCTGGTCCAAGCTTACCGGCCATGATGTGGTGGACTTGGCCAAACGTTTCGAGGATTACGGGGTGGAAGCGGTTATTTACACGGACATAGGCCGGGACGGCATGTTGAACGGGGTGAACGTCGAGGCGACGGTTCGCCTGGCCCGAGCGCTGCATATACCCGTGATTGCCAGTGGTGGCGTGACCAATCTGGACGACGTGCGCAATCTAAGCGCGGTGGCTGGGGAAGGCATCATGGGCGCCATTACCGGGCGGGCAATTTATCAGGGCACGCTGAACTTCACACAGGCCCAGAAACTGGCGGACGAACTGGCTGGCAGCGTATTTGGAGAATAGGGTGCTGGCCAAGCGCATCATTCCCTGTTTGGACGTGACGGCCGGACGCGTCGTTAAAGGCGTCAATTTCGTTGAACTGAAGGATGCGGGTGATCCGGTCGAAATCTCCCGACGCTACAACGATGCCGGCGCAGATGAACTGACCTTCCTGGATATCACGGCCAGCTCGGATGATCGTGATCTCATACTGCACATCATTGAAGACGTGGCATCCCAGGTGTTTATTCCTCTGACCGTCGGCGGAGGAGTGCGCAAGGTTGAGGATGTGCGGCGCCTGCTCAATGCCGGTGCAGACAAGGTTGGCATTAATACCGCGGCCGTGGCCGATCCGCAGCTTGTGGTAGACGCCACGGATTATTTCGGCGCGCAGTGTATCGTGGTGGCGATCGACGCCAAACGCACGGGTGACCACTGGGAGGTCTTTACCCACGGGGGACGCAAGCCCACCGGACTGGATGCGATCGAATGGGCCAGGAAGATGGAGAGTTCGGGTGCCGGAGAACTGCTTCTCACCTCCATGGACCGGGATGGAACCAAGAGCGGGTTTGACCTGGAACTGACCCGCCGGATTTCCGATGCGGTCGATATCCCCATTATCGCCAGCGGCGGAGTGGGCAATCTCCAGCACCTGGTGGACGGCGTCCAGCAAGGCCATGCGGATGCGGTTCTCGCGGCCAGTATCTTTCACTTTGGTGAATTTACTGTGATCGAAGCCAAACGCTATATGAAGCAGCACGGCATCGAGGTTCGTCTGTGAGCGGCTGGCTCGATGCGGTGCACTGGGATCAAGACGGGTTGGTGCCGGCAATTGCCCAGGACGCCGCAAGCGGACGCATCCTCATGGTAGCCTGGATGAACCGGGAAGCGCTTGCGTTAACGGTGGAAAAGGGCGAGGCAGTATACTGGTCGAGATCTCGCAACCGGCTCTGGCATAAGGGCGAAGAGTCCGGCCATACGCAAAAGGTGAGCGAAGTCCGCCTGGATTGTGACGAAGATGTCATTGTGCTGAAAGTGGAACAGCACGGGGGGATCGCCTGCCACACTGGCCGGCAATCCTGTTTCTATCGGGTGTTGAGAGAGGGTGCCTGGGTGGCGGTGGATCCGGTATTGAAGGACCCAAAGGACATATATCAGCCATGAGTTCGGACATCCTGCAGCGTCTGACTGAAACGCTGGAAGCCCGCAAGGGGGCTGATCCGAAATCGTCTTATGTTGCGAGCCTCTACGCCAAGGGACTGGATGCTATCCTTAAAAAGGTAGGCGAAGAAGCAACCGAGACCGTCATGGCGGCCAAGGACGGGCAGAACGAAAAGATCATCTACGAAGTGGCCGATCTGTGGTTTCATACGCTGATCCTGCTGGCAAGCCGGGGCCTGCGCGCTCAGGACGTTCTCATGGAACTTGCCCGGCGCGAGGGCATGTCCGGTATTGAGGAAAAGGCATCGAGAAAATCATGAACGAATGCATTTTCTGCAAGATCATAGCGGGACAGGTGCCATGCAGGAAAGTGTACGAAGACGATGAAATCCTGGCCTTTCACGACATTCATCCCTTCGCGCGGGTTCATTTCATGCTCATCCCCAAGGACCATATTCCGTCGCTTGCGGATTGCGGTCCAGAACATGAAGGGATACTCGGTCGGATACTGACGCTTGCACCCAGGCTGGCCAGGGAGCATGGACTGGAGGCCGGGTTTAAGACCCTGATCAACACCGGGCGCGGTGGTGGACAGGAAGTGTTTCATATTCACGTTCACGTGTTTGGCGGCGGCGAACCCAGTCGCACCTGACCGAACCAAGGAGACTTACCATGGGTAGTTTTAGCATTTGGCACTGGCTCATTGTGCTGCTAATCGTTTTGCTGATTTTCGGCACCAAGAAATTGCGCAACATGGGTTCCGACTTGGGTGGCGCGGTGAAGAACTTCAAGGATGCCGTGAAAGAGGAAAGCACCAAGATTTCTGACAATAGCGAATCCTCCGGGCGGACCGTCGACGCTGAAGTGAAGGACAAGCAGAGTTCCTGAAAGGCAGGGGTAAGGATTCTGGGGGCGGCTCCTTCCGGCCTTCTCTGATCCCTGATCCCTGGTCCCCGACATGTTCGATATCGGTTTCTCTGAACTGCTGCTGATAGGCGTGGTTGCCCTGATCGTGATTGGGCCCGAACGCCTGCCCAAGGTGGCCCGCACGGCGGGCCACCTGTTTGGCCGCTTTCAGCGCTATGTCAGCAGCGTCAAGGCCGATATCAGTCGGGAAATGGAACTCGACGAGTTGCGCAAGGCAGGACAGGCGTTCAAGGAGTCGGTGGAATCGAGCGCCCGAAATTTGGAAGGCAAGGCCAGAGACGCCGAATACAGCATACGTGATGAAGTTGTCGCCAAAGAGAAAATGATCACGGCGGTGGGACAGGAGCCGCAGCTCGGTAGCGATGCGCAACCAGCCAAGGCTGGGGAAGAGGTCTTGAATGAGGGGCCATTCTCGCTGGGGGGCCATTCTAAGCCAGCAACTGCTACTTCTTCCGAACAGCCCACGCCTGAATCGAGTCGCCAAGACAAAGCATGAGCGACGTTCAGGCCAACGGGGACTCCTTTATTTCCCATTTGATCGAGCTGCGTGATCGCCTGGTTCGCGCGGTTCTGGCGGTCGTGATAATTTTTGTCTGTCTATTCCCGTGGGCCAGGGACATATACGCGCTGCTGGCCAAGCCCTTGCTGGCTGCGTTGCCAGAGGGTGGACACTTGATCGCGACGGAAGTGACCGCGCCGTTCTTCGTGCCCGTAAAAGTGACCATGTTGGCGGCTTTCCTGATTGCGCTGCCCTGGGTACTTTATCAGGCCTGGGCTTTCATCGCCCCGGGCCTGTACGAGCATGAAAAGCGTTTGGGTGTGCCCATCATTGTGTCTGCAGTGGTGCTGTTCATCATCGGCATGGCCTTTGCCTATTTTGCGGTGTTTCCCATCGTGTTTGGGGCGATCGTGGGCTTTACCCCGGCTGGTGTCCAAATGGCGACGGATATCGGCAAATATGTGGACTTTGTGCTGACCTTATTCCTGGCCTTTGGTATCACCTTTGAAGTGCCGGTCGTGGTGGTCTTGATGGTGAAGTTTGGCTGGGTTTCAATCGACAAGCTGGTTGATATACGGCCTTACGTTATTGTTGGTGCTTTTGTCGTCGGGGCCATTTTTACCCCTCCGGACGTTATCTCCCAAACCATGCTGGCTGTGCCCTTGTGGTTGTTGTATGAAGCAGGAATCCTAGTGGCCCGCTTCATGATTAAACCCCGGGTGGAATCAGAGCCGGCCGCGCAACCTTATCCGAGTGACTATGTGCCGATGTCGGATGAAGAGATGGAAAGAGAACTGGATCGGATTGACACGGAGCAAGAGACCGAGCACAAGGCGCCCCAATAAGAGGCATGTTCGCATTTATTGCACAATAGGCGTGCGCACAGTTGCTCCGTTCTGGGGCATATTTCTCAAATAATCAATGACATGACGCACTGGAATGGGGCTTGCTTGCGAGGCGTTCCATTTATCAGCGGAGAATTTTCATGGATGCCCTTAAGAATAGCGGTGACGTCTTATTTGTTCTGCTTGGAGCAATCCTGGTTCTGGCGATGCACTCCGGGTTTGCTTTCCTTGAACTGGGTACAGTGCGGAAAAAGAACCAAGTCAATGCCCTCGTCAAGATTCTTACAGACTTCAGCGTCTCCACTATCGCTTATTTCTTCATTGGCTACACCATTGCCTATGGAGTGGATTTTTACTCCGGTGCGAGCCAACTCATGGCCAAGAACGGTTACGAACTGGTCAAATTCTTTTTCCTTCTGACCTTTGCTGCGGCCGTACCCGCGATTGTTTCCGGAGGTATTGCCGAGCGGGCCAGATTCTATCCACAGTTCGCCGCCACTTTCCTCCTGGTTGGCTTTGTCTACCCGTTCTTTGAAGGCATCGCATGGAATGGGGCCTATGGCATCCAGGATTGGATGAACACCGCTTTAGGTGCCAAGTTTCACGATTTCGCCGGATCCGTGGTGGTCCATGCCATGGGCGGATGGATAGGCTTGGCTGCAGTGATTCTGCTTGGCGCGCGCCGGGGCCGTTATCAAAAAGATGGAGGCATATCGGCGCATCCGCCCTCCAACATTCCCTTCCTTGCTTTGGGCGCCTGGATACTTACCGTAGGCTGGTTTGGGTTTAATGTAATGTCTGCACAAAGCTTAAACGGCATCAGCGGCTTGGTTGCGGTCAACTCGCTGATGGCTATGGTGGGGGGAACATTGGTCGCCTTATTTGTGGGCAAGAACGATCCGGGGTTCATACATAACGGACCCCTGGCTGGTCTGGTCGCCGTGTGCGCGGGTTCCGATCTCATGCATCCGATCGGCGCACTGATCACCGGGGGTGTGGCAGGCGGCCTGTTCGTCTGGATGTTCACGCTCACCCAAAACCGGTTCAAGATTGACGACGTGCTCGGAGTTTGGCCTCTGCACGGATTGTGCGGTGCGTGGGGTGGGATTGCGGCCGGCATTTTTGGTTCTAGGGCACTGGGCGGGGCAGGCGGCGTAAGTATTCTGGCCCAGTTGATTGGGACCGGCATGGGCATCCTGACCGCCTTGGGGGGTGGTTTTCTAGTATATGGCGCGCTCAAAGTCGCAGTCGGCCTAAGGCTGGACGCGGAAGAGGAATTCAATGGCGCCGATCTATCCATACACAAGATCAGCGCTACGGCCGAGCGCGAGACCAACTGGTAACCCTCCGAACCTTCGGACATGGCGCCCTGCTGGGCCGCTTTGTTCTTTCTGTCCTGAGGCAGGTTGGCGGAGGGTAAAATCCCGGCATGGCTGAGCCGGGTTTTATCCACCTAAGACTTCATTCGGAGTATTCCGTTACCGACGGTCTGGTGCGGATTGATGAGGCGGTTGCCAAGGCCAGAGACAGCCGCATGCCGGCTCTGGCGTTGACGGACTTGTCCAATGTATTCGGCTGGGTGAAGTACTACCAGGCGGCCCGGAGCAAAGGCATCAAGCCGATATTCGGATGCGATGTCTGGGTCAGCAATGTGACTGACCGCAACCGGCCATTTCGCGCTTTACTCCTGGTCCAGGATCGGGGCGGCTATCGCCGCCTGTGTGCATTGTTGTCCCGCGCTTACCGGGAGAATATGTACCGGGGGAGGGCCGAGATCGATCCGCAGTGGTTTCTGGAGGGGACGGGGGGATTGCTGGCCCTTGCTGGGGGATTTCAGTCCGGGGTGGCCCAAGCCCTTCTTGCGGGCAACCAAGCTGCGGCCCGCAAACAGGCCGAGTTCTGGAGCGATGTTTTCCCGCAACGCTACTACCTTGAGTTGCAACGCTACGGCCTACCAGAAACCGAATTGCTGATCGACCGCCTCTTGGAGATCGGGGCGGAACTCGAAATTCCGACGGTCGCCACTCATCCCATCCAGTTCCTGAATGCCGAAGACCATAAGGCGCATGAGGCCAGGGTATGCATTGCCGAAGGCTATTTGCTGGCGGACAGCCGTCGTCCCAAGCTCTTTACACCTGACCAGTATTTCAAGACACCGGTGGAAATGGCAGAGCTGTTCGCCGACTTGCCTGAAGCCTTGGCCAATAGCGTGGAGATCGCCAAGCGTTGCAATCTGACCCTGGAGCTAGGCAAGAGCAAGTTGCCCATGTTTCCCATACCACAGAACCAGAGCCCGGAGGACTACATTCGTGAGCGCTCGGAAAGGGGGCTTGCTGAGCGTCTGGGCTTTCTCTATCCAGACTACGCTGTTCGTCAGTCTCGCTATCCAGAATACAAGAAACGCCTGGATTTTGAACTCGCGATGATTATCAAAATGGGATTCTCCGGCTACTTCCTTATCGTCGCGGACTTCATCAACTGGGCCAAGAATAATGACGTGCCTGTTGGTCCGGGGCGTGGGTCAGGCGCCGGATCCTTGGTTGCGTATAGCTTGGGAATTACTGATTTGGATCCCTTGCGTTACGACCTGCTATTCGAGCGCTTTCTTAATCCTGAGCGGGTGTCCATGCCAGACTTTGACGTGGATTTTTGCCAAGATAACCGGGAGCGCGTGATCCACTATGTGAAAGAACGTTACGGTCACGATGCGGTGTCACAGATCGCCACTTTCGGCACCCTTGGGTCCAAGTCGGTCATTCGCGATGTGGGCAGGGTTCTGGATATGCCCTACACGTACTGCGATAAGTTGTCGAAACTTGTTCCGGTGGAAGGGGTCAAGCCCGTGTCATTGAGAAAAGCTTTGGAAATGGAACCTCAGCTTAAGGAGCGCTACGACCAGGAAGAGGGGGTTAGGGAGTTATTTACGCTCGCGGAGCGGTTGGAGGACCTGACTCGCAACGTGGGCATGCACGCCGGAGGCGTACTGATAGCCCCCGGCAGTCTGACGGAGTTCTGCCCCCTTTACCGGCAGGAAGGTTCAGACAGCTTTGTGTCGCAGTTCGACAAGGACGATGTGGAGGCAATCGGCTTGGTGAAGTTCGATTTTCTGGGCCTGCGCACCCTCACAATTCTCGCTGAGGCGGTGGCGTTCGTGCGTCGTCATCCGGGCCGGGAGAGTTTCCGGCTGGAAGCCTTGGGTCTGGATGATCCGGCCGTTTACGCGCTTTTCAGCGAGGGTAATACCACGGCAGTATTCCAGTCAGAATCACGTTCTGCCAAGGACCTGGAAAGGAAACTTAAGGCAGACTGTTTCGATGACATTATCGCGCTAATGGCGCTGAATCGCCCTGGTCCATTGGGGTCCGGCATGGTGGACGACTTCATCGCGCGCAAGCAGGGACGGCAGAAGCCGGAGTATTTTCATCCTGATCTGGAGCCCGTGCTCAAATCCACCTACGGGATCATTGTGTACCAGGAGCAGGTGATGCTGATCGCCCAAATCCTGGCGGGGTATACCTTGGGGAGTGCAGACCTGTTGCGGCGCGCGATGGGGAAGAAGAAGCCCGAGGAAATGGCCCAACAACGGGCGATTTTTCTGGCTGGAGCAAAGACTCGTGGGGTGACCGACAGTCTGGCCGGTCGCTTGTTTGATTTGATGGAGAAGTTTGCCGAATACGGGTTCAACAAGTCCCATTCTGCTGCGTACGCGCTTGTCGCCTATCAGACCGCGTGGCTAAAGGCGCATTATCCCGCCGAGTTCATGGCAGCAACGCTTTCTTCAGAAATGGCGGACACCGACAAGGTGCGGGTTTTCTTTGCGGACTGCAAGGCGAATGGCATTACGATGCTTCCGCCCGACATCAATATCTCCCATTATCGATTCGAGCCGACGGGGAACGGGCAAATTCGCTACGGTCTGGGTGCAATCAAGGGCACTGGGGAGGCTGCAATTTCAGCCATTGTTGCGGCGCGTTCAGCGGGCGGAAAATTTACCGGATTATTTGATCTGGCACGGCGCGTGGACAGGCGGTTTCTTAACCGCCGGGTTTTGGAGGCCCTCATCAAAGCAGGTGCGTTTGATTGCTTGAATGATGATCGTGCCAGCCTGATGGCCTCAATTGCTCCAGCTATGGAAGCGGCAGAACAAGCCGCGTGGGGCGGAGCCCAGGACAGCCTGTTTGGAGAGAGCGATTCGGTGGCTGGCGATAATCCCTATGTGTCGGCACCCGTCTGGCCGGAACGGGAAAAACTCCTACAGGAAAAATCGGTCATGGGTTTCTACTACAGTGGTCATCCATACAGGGGTTACGCCGACGAATTGTCAGGATTTGTTCGGCAAGCCCTTGCAGACTTGGAACCGGCGCGCGAATCGCGCCTGCTTGCGGGCATCATCGTGTCAATCCGCACCCAAATGTCGCGTCGGGGCAAAATGGCCATCGTCCTGTTGGACGATGGCACCAGCACACTTGAGGTCGTGGTTTTTGCGGAGATCTTGGAAGCTCACCGGGAGTGGCTCAAGGAGGATGAACTTCTGATCGTGGAAGGAAAGGTCAGTCGGGATGATTATTCTGGTGGCTTGCGGGTGACGGCCGAAAAGGTTTTCGATTTGAATGCGGCGCGCACCCGCTTTGCCCGGGAATTACGACTGAACTGCAACGGCCAGTCAAACGGGGTCAGGTTAAAGGAGTTGTTGGGGCCTTATCGCAATGGTGAGTTCGGATGCCCGGTTAGAATTGCCTATCACAACGGCTTGGCGGCCTGTGAAGTCAGGCTGGGGAACGGCTGGAGGGTTCAACTCCACGATCACTTGATTGAGTCCCTGGAGCAGTGGCTGGAGCCTGCCAGCGTGCAGGTGATTTATTAGCGTCTGAACAACACTCGAATATCCATCTATTTTGCGTTGAGAAGAATTCCTTGCTTTTTATTTAATTATATTAGACAATGCTAATAACACTTCGCGCCACTCCTCCGGCGTGGGGTGTTGTCTCCTCCATCCTCCTTTGGTGGATTTATGCCCGGCACACGTTGCCGGGCTTTTTTTCGGCCAAGAATTTCGATGCAGGCTGGCCGGAAAACACTTAACGCGTCTCGAAAGTGCTGAAGTGGCCTTGTGCCGGCTCACTATCGACCTTAGTGACCCTGGCGAGGGGCGGGCCCCTCTTGGCCCAGGCGATGAGCTCCTCCACCTGTTCGGCACGACCTGAAATCACGGCCTCCACTCGCCCGTCAGGGTGGTTCCTGACCCAACCGTTCACTCCCAGACGCACCGCTTCCAGGCGCATGGACTCACGGTACCAGACACCTTGCACCCGGCCCGATATCCACAAATGGCGCGTAACGGGTTCATCCAGCTCCATCAATAGCGCCCGTGCTCCTTGGTAATGTAGTTGGTCAACTCGATTTGCTGCGCATTCATGCGTCGCAGCGTGACATGCACCCCGCGAACGATGGCGCGCATGATGCGGTACATCAATCCCGGGTGGGTATTGACAAGGGTCTCAAATTTTTCCCGATCCAGGCTGAATACGTGAGTGGGCCCCATGGCCCGCAAAGTGGCGCTATGGGGTTGGCCGTCGATGAAGCCCAATTCGCCGGCAAGTTCGCCGGGCTTAAGCACGTGCAGCGTGACCCATTCCCCTTCTGCAACCCTGCGCGTTACGGCGAGATGTCCGTCGATCAGCACATGCAGCTGATTGTCCACCTTGCCTTCCTCGATGAGCGTTTCCTCGTCCTTGAGCGCGCGTATCGAGCCCAGGTTGCCCAATACCAGGCACTCATCGTCATTGAGCTCGTGGTTGAGAACGGATCCGAGAAGTTGGCAATGGGTAGGCGTCATCATTTTCATCTCCCGTACAGGGTTTCATTTGACCCGCATTCCGGCCTGTGCGCCGGAATCGGGGGAAAGCAGAAAGAGGCCCGGGCTCTCCCCGGAGGCGGCAAGCACCATGCCCTCACTCATGCCAAACTTCATCTTGCGTGGGGCAAGATTGGCCACCATGACCGTCAGACGGCCTTGCAGTGCGGCTGGGTCGTAGGCTGACTTGATGCCGGCAAATACCTGCTTCATGCCTAATGGGCCGACATTGAGAGTGAGCCGCAACAGTTTGTCGGCGCCTTCCACATGCTCGGCCTTGTCAATTCTGGCAATGCGCAAGTCGATTCTACTGAAATCGTCAATGCTGATAAATGCGTTCTCTTCGGTCACGGCTTGGTTTTCCTGGTGGGTTTGGGCTTCGGCATGGCGCACTTGCGAATGTTCCCCTCTCCCGGTGGGAGAGAGGCTAGGGGTGACTGGGAGGAGCGTGTTGTCTAGTGACAGTTTGTTGGCATCCAGCAGCGCGTCGATCTGTTTCAATTCCACGCGGGTCATGAGATGAGTGTAGGGTTGGATGGCATGGCCGGCAGGCAAGAGCGTTGTGCTTTCGGCCCAGGTCAGCGCCGGGATATTGAGGAAAGCCTCGACTGCTTCGGCCAGCTTGGGCAAAACGGGTTTCAGATAAAGCGCCAGCAGCCTGAACAGATTCAATGCCACGGTGCAGACCCCATGCAGGCGTGCGTCCTGGTCCGGTTGCTTGGCGATATCCCAGGGCTTTGCATCATTGACGTACTGGTTGGCAGTGTCAGCCAGCGCCATGATTTCACGCACCGCCTTGCTGTACTCGCGCCTATCAAAGTGCGCGGCGACTTCGCCGGCCTTGCTCTGCAGGGCCCGAATTGCGGAGTTATTCGGGCAGCCGGCGAGTTTGCCTTGAAATCGCTTGGCAATGAAGCCAGCGGAACGGCTAGCAATGTTGACAAATTTGCCGACCAGATCGCTGTTCACCCGGGCGGCAAAGTCCTCCAGATTGAGGTCGATGTCGCTCATGTCGTTGCCCAGCTTGGCAGCGAAGTAATAACGCAGCCATTCCGGATTGAGGCCGGCTTCCAGATAGCTTTGCGCGGTGATAAAGGTGCCGCGTGACTTGCTCATCTTCTGCCCGTTCACAGTCAGAAAGCCGTGGGCGAAGATCTTGGTGGGGGTGCGATAGCCTGAGGCTTCCAGCATGGCTGGCCAGAACAGCGCATGGAAGTAGAGGATGTCCTTACCGATGAAGTGGTACAACTCGGTGCGATTGGGCTCGGCATCGCTGTCCGCCTTCCACCACACGTCAAAATTCAGGCCGTGTGCGCTGCAATATTTTTTGAAGCTGGCCATGTAGCCGACCGGCGCATCCAGCCAGACATAAAAGTACTTGCCCGGCGCGCCCGGAATTTCGAAGCCGAAGTAGGGTGCATCGCGCGAGATATCCCAGTCCGCCAGTCCGGCCGCAAACCACTCCAGAATCTTGTTGGCGGCTTCCGGCTGCAAGGTGCCGGATTGTGTCCAGACGCGAAGGAATTCCTCCTGCTTGCCAAGCCTGAAGAAATAATGGTCCGAGGTTTTGCGCTTTGGCTTGGCGCCGGATACAACCGAGTACGGATCCTTAAGATCGATAGGCGAGTAGGTCGTGCCGCACACCTCGCAGTTGTCGCCGTATTGATCGCTTGCGCCGCAATTCGGACAGGTGCCCTTGATGAAGCGATCCGGCAGGAACATCTCCTTCACTGGGTCGTAAAACTGTTCAACGGCGCGCACCTCGATCAATCCGGCGGCCGCCAGCTTCTTGTAGATGCCGCCGGCCAGCTCGCGGTTTTCCTCCGAATGGGTCGAGTAGTACTGGTCGAAGTCGATGTGAAAGCCGTCAAAGTCGCGCTTGTGATCGTGCCACACGCGGTCGATGAGTTGCTCCGGCGCAATGCCTTCCTTGTCCGCCCGCAGCATGATGGCCGTACCGTGCGTGTCGTCCGCGCAGACATAGTGCGCTTCGTGGCCTTGCAACTTCTGGAAGCGCACCCAGATGTCGGTCTGGATGTATTCCACCAGATGGCCCAGGTGAATGTCGCCATTGGCATAGGGCAGGGCAGAAGTGACAAGCAGTCTTCTAATCATGTCAGCTCAGTCCAGCAACTGCTCCAGCACAAACGGCAAGATCCCGCCCTTGTTGTAGTACTCGATTTCAATCGGAGTATCGATGCGCAATTTGAGCGCGACCCGCTCGCGGCTGCCATTGGTGCGATGAATCACCAGCGTGACATCCTGCTGCGGGACAATGCCGGTCTCGATGCCTTCCAGGTCGAAGGTCTCCGAACCATCAAGTTTCAGTGAAGCGGCGTCGACGCCGTCCCTGAACTGGCAGGGCAGCACGCCCATTCCCGCGAGGTTGGCGCGGTGGATGCGCTCGAGGCTCTTGGCGATCACGGCTTTCACCCCCAGGAGCTTCGTCCCCTTGGCAGCCCAGTCGCGGCTGGAGCCCGTGCCGTATTCCTCGCCGGCAAAGATCACCAGAGGCGTGCCTTCGTTTCGGTACTGCATTGCGGCTTCGTAAATGGGCATCTGTTCGCCATCCTTGCGCGTAATCCCGCCTTCCGAGCCCCGTATCATCAGGTTCCTGATGCGCACGTTGGCGAAGGTGCCGCGCATCATGACTTCGTGGTTGCCGCGCCGCGCGCCGTAGCTGTTGAAGTCGGTCTTGTGTACGCCGCGCTCGGTCAGATACAAGCCGGCGGGCGAGGTGGGCTTGATGCCGCCTGCAGGGCTGATGTGGTCGGTGGTTACGGAGTCGCCAAAAATGGCGAGGGCGCGGGCCGCCCTGATTGGTTCGATCCCCTCACCCTGAGGCTCTCTCCCAAGCGAGCGACGGGACGAAGGCAGGGGCGCTTTGAAGAACGGTGGTTCCTGAATATAGGTGGATGCCGTGTCCCATTGATACACGCTGCCGGCGGGTGCTGGAACCGCATCCCACAACGGGTTGTCGGCTCCGACATCGGCATAGACCTTCCGGTACGCACCGGCATCGGTGGCGGCTTCCATCACCGCGGCGACTTCCGCATTGCTTGGCCAGAGATCCTTGAGCATCACGAGGCGTCCGTCGGCGCCGATGCCGATTGGATCAGTTTCAAAATCGATGTCCACCCGGCCAGCCAGGGCAAACGCCACCACAAGTGGCGGCGACATCAGGAAATTGGCTTTGACCGCTTGGTGCACGCGCGCTTCAAAGTTGCGGTTGCCGGACAGCACCGACGCGATGACCAAGTCATGATCGGTAATGGCCTGCTCGATTTCGGGCTTGAGCGGTCCGGAGTTGCCTATGCAGGTGGTACAGCCATAGCCCACCACGGAGAATCCCACCTGTTCCAGTGCCGCCATGAGCCCGGCTTTGTTTAGGTATTCGGTCACCACGCGCGAACCGGGGCCAAGCGAGGTTTTCACATGCGCGGGCGGTCTCAGGCCCAAGGCAGCAGCCTTCTTCGCCAGCAGGCCGGCAGCCAGCATGACGCCAGGGTTGGATGTGTTGGTGCAGGAGGTAATTGCGGCAATGGCGATGTCGCCGTGCCCCAGGGTGCCGGTGCGCGCGCCGAACATGTGTATGGGGTCGCCGTGCACATGATCGGGGGAGGGGTGGTCATTCAGCATTTCCTCTTCCTGACCAGCAACAGGACTGGATTCTTCCTGACTGCCGCCGCCTGACAAGTCCACTTCTGCGTGAGATGAAACCGGAAGGGCATAGCGTATGCCCATCTCCGACACTCTGTCGTAACCCCCTTCGGCAAGTGGCTTGTTCATAAGACTTGTGAAGGCGGTTTTCAGGTTTCTGAGTTCGATGCGATCCTGCGGACGTTTGGGGCCGGCCACGCTGGGCTCGACGCTGGCCAAGTCAAGTTCCAATGTTTGCGAATAGTCGATCTCGCCAAGTTTGGGGATGCCGAACATATTCTGCGCCTGGTAATACGCGCGCAGGGTGTCGACCTGCGTTTCGCTGCGGCCGGTCGCAGCGAAATACTGGCAGGTCGCTTCATCCACCGGAAAGAATCCCATGGTGGCCCCGTATTCAGGCGCCATGTTGGCAATGGTGGCGCGATCGGTGACAGACATGGCAGCCGCGCCTGCGCCGAAGAATTCAACGAACTTGCCGACAACCTTGGCCTTGCGCAACAGCTCGGTAATGGTCAGCACCATGTCGGTGGCGGTCACCCCTGGTTTGACGTGGCCGGTGAGGTTGACGCCAACCACATCGGGGGTCAGGAGATACACAGGCTGGCCGAGCATGGCGGCTTCCGCTTCAATGCCGCCCACGCCCCAGGCCACGATGCCGAGTCCGTTGATCATGGTAGTGTGGGAATCGGTGCCCACCAACGTATCCGGATAGAGTACGCCGTCTTTTTCCATCACGCCGCGCGCGAGGTATTCCATATTGACTTGATGGACAATGCCCACGCCGGGCGGGACGACCTTGAAGGTGTCAAACGCCTGCATGCCCCACTTGAGGAACTGGTAGCGCTCTCGGTTGCGCTCGAATTCGATCCTCATGTTGAGATCGAGCGCGTCCTTGCTGCCGTAGGCGTCGACCTGGATGGAATGATCGACCACCATGTCCACCGGCACCAGGGGTTCGATCCTCTTCGGATCCTTGCCGGCACGCGCGGCGGCGGAGCGCATGGCGGCCAGGTCGGCCAACAGAGGCACGCCGGTGAAGTCCTGCAATATCACGCGCGCGACGGTGAAGGGGATTTCTTCGCTGCGTTGGGCGTTGGGCTTCCAGTTTGCCAGCTGTTTGACGTGATCTTGCGTGACCTTCACGCCGTCGCAATTTCTCAAGACCGATTCCAGCACGATGCGGATGGAGACGGGCAGACGGAAAATATTGCCTATTCCGGCTGCTTCAAGTGCGGGTAGGGAATGGAATTTCCCGGCCGCAAATGTTTTCAAGCTATCAAGACAATCGGCAGGCATGGCAGGAGTCGGAAATATACGGCAGAAACGGTATTCTATCGTTTTTGACTCTCCAACTGGATCGCTTCGTCAGCTTCCATTCCTCACAGGGAAGTTATCGCGAGACTCGATGAGTCGCGGCAATCCAGACACTAGGTATCCGATTGCGTATGAGCAAAGCCGACCTCAAGAAGAAAGCCCTCGACTACCACCGCCTACCCAAACCCGGCAAGCTGTCGGTGGAGTCGATGAAGCCCTGCGCCACACAGGCCGAGCTTTCGTTGGCCTATTCGCCCGGCGTGGCCGAGCCGGTGAGGGAAATCGCCAAGAATCCGAAGACCGCTTACGCATATACCAACAAGGGCAATCTGGTGGCGGTGATTACCGATGGCACGGCGATTCTTGGCTTGGGCAACCTGGGGCCGTTGGCAGCCAAGCCGGTGATGGAAGGCAAAGGTGTATTGTTCAAGCGCTTTGCCGGCATCGACGTTTACGACATCGAAGTGAATGCCAGGTCGCCAAGGGAATTCATCAAGGTGGTGGAGGCCATTGCGCCGACATTTGGCGGCATCAACCTGGAGGACATCGCGGCGCCGCACTGTTTTGAAATCGAGGCGGCGCTGAAGAGGAGACTCGACATCCCGGTGTTCCACGACGACCAGCATGGCACGGCGGTGATCATCTGCGCCGGCCTGCTCAATGCGCTGGAATTGCAGGGCAAGAGTCTGGCAAGCGCGCGCATCGTGTGCCTGGGCGCAGGCGCAGCCGGGCTCGCCTCGATGAGACTGCTGCTGGCGATGGGAGCACAAAAGCCGAATATCTTGCTGGTGGATTCAAGAGGAGTGGTGCACAAGGGCCGCACCGATCTGAACAAGTACAAGCAAGCCTGGGCCCGCGCTACCAAGCTACGCACGCTGGAAGAAGCGATGAAAGGGGCGGATGTGTTCGTGGGCGTATCGGGACCCAACCTGGTGACACCCGCCATGCTCAAGTCGATGGCCGACCGACCGGTGGTATTCGCGCTGGCCAACCCCGACCCGGAAATCAGTCCGGACAAGGCATACAAGGCGCGCAAGGACTTGATCATGGCCACCGGCCGCTCGGACTATTCCAACCAGGTCAACAATGTTCTGGGCTTCCCCTTCATTTTTCGCGGCACTCTGGATGCGCGCGCCAAGGCCATCACCCAGGACATGCTGATCGCGGCCATCCATGCGCTGGCCGGATTGGCCAAGGAGCCGGTGCCAAAATCGGTATTGAAAGCTTATGGGCTGAAGAGCCTGGCGTTCGGCAAGGACTACATCCTGCCCAAACCGTTTGATCCGCGCCTCATCGAACGCATCCCGCCGGCAGTCGCCAAGGCTGCGAGGAAATAAAAAAGGCCGGTCGAGGACCGGCCTTCTGGCGTGCAACTGCGGATTACTTCTGCGACAGAATCCAGGCGATGATCTTCTTCAAGTCTGCATCCTTAACCTGTGGGTTAGGAGGCATCGCGACGGGGCCCCACACTCCGCTTCCGCCTTTTTTCACCTTTGTGAACAGCTTGGCAGCAGCGCCTTTGTCCTTGGCGTATTTCTTCGCCACATCCTTGTAGGCGGGTCCGACAACCTTCTTGTCCACCGAATGGCACGCCAGGCAGCCATTCTTCTGCGCCAGTTCCTGGTTGGCAAAGGCGGGAACGGCAACCATCAATGCAGTTGCGGCTACAAGGGACAGCAATTTCATGAAGCACTCCTTAATGTGTGGGTACGGTTGGCAAAAGAGCAATTCGACCTGATGATGCAGGCGACGTACGCTAGCATCTGAATCGGTTCCCCACAACTCAATTTTTTGCTGTGCCCATCAGGGCTATTTATCTTTATCCTATGCGCCGACGTTTCCTCTCGCACGGGCCTTGCCCAAGCTTGTCATCGCCCGTCCAGCCGAGGATCAGGGCGCACGGCGTTCTTATTTCTGCTGCAGCATCCAGGCCAGAATGGCAGTCAATTCTTCATCGCTGATTTCGGGGTTGGGGGGCATCGGAACCTGTCCCCACACGCCGTGCCGAGGACCGCCCCCGCCATTCCTCACTTTCTCGAACAGCTTCGCCAACGCGTCCTGCTGTCCCGCATATTTTTGTCCAATCTGCATGATGCCTGGGCCTACGGATTTTCTATCCATGAGATGGCACTCCATACAGCCATCTTTTTCGGCCAGCTCCTGGGAGGCATGAAGCACGGAAGGAGTCAGCGCCAAACCAAGGACACAAAGGAGAAATGGGTGCCTCATTTTTTGCTCCATGTTCACAGTGGCTACTAAGGTCTACACTCGCGATTCAATAAATAATAGCATATTAATAGTGATTAAGAGACCGGTATATCTTAATTTATTTCGCCTGCATTTGCCGCTCCTGGGCTGGGTCTCAATACTCCACCGGGTGACCGGCGTCTTGCTCTTCTTTGTCTTGCCAGCCGGCTTACATGTGCTGCAACTTTCCCTGAGCAGTCCGACCGGCTTCATTAAGGCTGCCGCCATTTTGAACAATCCTCCGGGGCGATTGATAAGCGTGATGGTAATCGGATCGCTCGCGTACCACGCCTTCGCCGGCTTGCGTCATTTGGCCATGGATGTGCACTGGGGCGTCGAGAAGAGCAGGGCCCGTATCTCGGCACGCTGGGTGATGATCGTCAGCGGACTTGTGACCGTGCTGGCTGCCTGGAGCCTATTCGGGTGAAAAGGCCTGTCACGGGCAGCCACAGCGGGACTGGATGGTGGCTTGCGCAGCGTGTCTCGGCTGTCGTCATCTTGCTTGCAGGAGGCGTGCTGCTGGCAGCATATTGGGTTGCCGCGCCCTTTGATTTCTTCACTTGGCACTCCGCCTTTCAGGCCACATGGATGAAATTGCTGGTATGGCTGCTGGTGGCGAGCTTGTGTATTCATGCATGGGTCGGACTGCGGGACGTGTTGATGGATTATGTTAAGCCCTTGGTGCTGCGCCTCGCGCTTAATGTCCTTGTCACCTTGGTGCTGGTCATGTCCGTCGTGTGGGTTAGCATGATTTTGTGGAGCCTGCATGGATAAGTTCGGCCGTGCGGGGATGTGCACGCTTGCGAGTCGCCGCCCGGCAAGCACAGGATGCGGAAATGGCCACCACAAGGTCTGTTCGCATGAACATGCGCACGTTCGATGCGGTGGTTGTGGCGGTGCGAGCAGTAAAGAGGGGCCCCGCGTTGCGGGGATCTGCACGTCCGCGAGTCGCCGCCCGACAATCAGACCTCGCGGTGGGCGACAGGCACGAAATCATACCTCATGAATAAGCGCACATTTGATGCGGTGATTGTCGGCGGAGGCGGCGCCGGTCTGCGCGCGGCCCTGCAACTGGCACGCTCCGACTTGAAGGTTGCGGTGGTGTCCAAAGTTTTTCCTACCCGCTCGCACACCGTGTCGGCCCAGGGCGGCATCACTGCCGCCCTGGGCAATGTCAGCGAGGATAACTGGCACTGGCACATGTTCGATACGGTCAAGGGTTCCGATTATCTCGGCGACCAGGACGCGATCGAGTTCATGTGCCGGGAAGCGGCGACTGCCGTGTATGAACTCGAACACATGGGCCTGCCGTTTTCGCGCTTGGACAATGGCAAGATTTACCAACGCGCCTTCGGTGGCCAATCACGGAATTTTGGCGGCGAGCAGGCGGTCCGCACCTGCGCGGCGGCGGACCGGACTGGCCATGCCCTGTTGCATACGCTGTATCAGCGCAACCTCGCGGCGCGCACTCAGTTCTTCGACGAATACTTTGCCCTCGATCTGCTGCGTGACGAGGA
>DASQBT010000024.1:0-16002 GCA_035635075.1 Thiobacillaceae bacterium
CACCCGCCAATGACCCCGGAAAACCGGTCAACGTAAACTACGTTTTCGGTCCCAGCGACCAGCACGCGCAGACGTGGCTGCCTCCGATGCATTACCTGCTGTGCATGATGGGCCTCCCAGTTTTGATTTTCTGGCCTACCCACCTCTTCCTCAGGCGCTTCGGGGCAAGTGCGGGTCAGCAGGAAGTGCGTACGATTCGGTCTGGAGGCAGACAACATGATGGAATCAGGAATCCTTGTGGGCCTCCTCAGTAAATCAGGCTGGGCTTGGGACCAAGGTTTACCGGGTCTTGTTGGCCTGCGCAATGACCCTCTGCGGCTCGGCGTGCATCCCCTTCTCACGCACCGGCCCGCAGCGAACTGCCTGCGCTTTACAACTCCAGACAGTGCAACTGCTGACCCCGTTTCAACGGCAGATTCCGTTTGCCTCGTTTCTTGTTGCGCGCAAGCGGCGTGCTTTACATATGCCTTATGATGGCTTCGCCGAAGGCCGAGCATTTGATTTCCCTGGCGCCCTCCATCAGGCGGGCGAAATCGTAGGTCACGGTCTTGGCCGCAATCGCTCCCTCCATGCCGCGGATGATCGCGTCGGCCGCTTCGGTCCAGCCCAGGTGGCGCAGCATCATTTCGGCTGACAGGATGATGGAACCGGGATTGACATAATCCTGGCCCGCATACTTGGGCGCCGTGCCGTGGGTCGCTTCAAACATGGCTACGGTGTCGGACAGATTGGCGCCGGGCGCAATGCCGATGCCCCCCACCTCAGCCGCCAGCGCATCGGAGACATAATCTCCATTCAAGTTGAGGGTCGCGATCACGTCATACTCGGCCGGGCGCAGCAGAATCTGCTGCAGGAAGGCGTCGGCAATCACGTCCTTGATCACAATTCCGTTCGGTAATTTCATCCACGGGCCTTGGTCGATGAGCATCGCGCCGAACTCGCGCGCGGCCAACTCATAGCCCCATTTCTTGAAACCGCCCTCGGTGAACTTCATGATGTTGCCCTTGTGCACCAAGGTAACGGACTTGCGCTGGTTGTCGATGGCGTACTGGATGGCACGCCGGATGAGGCGTTCGGAGCCTTCGATGGACACGGGCTTGATACCGATGGCTGACGATTCGGGAAAACGGATCTTCTTGACGCCCATTTCCTTCTGCAGAAATTCGATCACCTTCCTGACCTCCGGCGATCCTGCCTCCCACTCCACGCCGGCGTAGATGTCCTCGGTGTTTTCGCGGAAGATCACCATGTCAACTTTTTCCGGCGCCTTCACCGGGCTGGGCACGCCGTTGAAATAGCGCACCGGGCGCAGGCACACATACAGATCCAGCATCTGGCGCAGCGCCACATTGAGCGAACGCATGCCGCCCGAAGTCGGCGTTGTCAGGGGGCCTTTGATAGAGATGACATGGTCCCGCACGGCGTCCACGGTTTCGTCCGGCAGCCAGCTGTCGGCGCCGTAAACCCGGGTGGCCTTCTCCCCTGCATAGACTTCCATCCAGGCGATTTTCTTCCTGTCGCCATAGGCCTTCTCCACCGCCGCATCCACTACCCGTCGCATGACCGGGGTGATGTCCACGCCGGTGCCGTCGCCTTCGATAAAGGAAATGATGGGAAAGTCAGGAACACTCAAAGTGTTGTCGCCCTTGAGCGTAATCTTCTGGCCCCGGGAAGGAATCTGGATGTGTTTATAGCTCATGGCGTCGAGTAAAATTCAGTTTTGGAATGGTGCCGTGTCCCGTCTCATCCTGTTTAACAAGCCTTACGGCGTACTTTCTCAGTTCATGCCGCAAGGCCGCTACCAAGGTTTGAAGGATTTCATCCCCGTTGCCGATGTCTATGCCGCCGGGCGGCTGGATGGGGACAGCGAAGGGCTGCTCATTTTAACCGATGATGGCGCGCTTCAGCATCGCATCACGCATCCCGGGTCCGAGCTGAGCAAGACCTACTGGGCGCAGGTCGAAGGCACTGCAGACGAAACCGCCTTGACACAGCTTCGAAATGGCGTGACTCTGCGCGACTTCACCACGCTGCCAGCCAAAGCCAGAATCATGCACGAGCCGCCGGGCCTGTGGCCGCGCACCCCACCCATACGCTTGCGCAGGGCCATCCCCACCAGCTGGCTGGAGTTGATCATCAACGAGGGCAAGAACCGCCAGGTGCGGCGCATGACCGCTGCGGTCGGTCTGCCCGTCCTGCGCCTGATACGCTGGGCGGTAGGCGACTGGACCCTGGCCGGCCTGCTGCCCGGACAATGGAGGGAAGGGGACCTCTGAATAGGTCCATCATGGGTCGCGTTTACACGAAAAATGCTCAGATGCTAGGCGCGCGACGAAGGTCGTACTTGATGTACGAAGCCGAGGAGCGCAACAACGCAGATGGGCATTTTTCGTGCAAACCCGGAGGGCAGGGGCTTGGCGGGCGATCTGCTGTGTCGCGCCGCTTGGCATCGTAGAATGGCTACGACCTGCGCGGCGCTTCGTGCATCTCATCCCGCCAAGCCCCTGCGCGGCCCATGTTAGACCTGTTCAGAGGTTCCTTAGGTGACTGAAATCTGGAAACCCAATGTTGTCGTGGCAGCCGTGGTGCAGCGGGACGGACGTTTCCTGCTCGTGGAAGAGGAAACCATGGAAGGGCTGCGCCTCAACCAGCCAGCCGGCCACTGGGAGGAACACGAAACCCTTCTGGAGGCAGTGGAACGCGAAGCCCTGGAGGAAACTGCGTATCACTTCGAACCTGCCGCACTTGTCGGCATTTATCGCTGGAAGCCGCCGGGCAAGGACCACACCTATCTGCGCTTTGCCTTTGCCGGCGCACTCACCGGCCATGAGCCGGACCGGCCTCTGGATGTCGGCATCATCCGCCCCCTGTGGCTAAGTCTGGAGGAAATTCGTGCCACTCAATCGCGCCATCGCAGCCCATTGGTGCTGCGCTGCGTGGAAGATTATGTGGCGGGCAAATCCTATCCCCTGGATATGCTATGCCACTTCCATTGAGCGTCTCCCTGCCCGACAACAGTGCATGCCAAGAGTAGTGATCGGACTCTCCGGCGGCGTCGACTCTTCGGTCGCCGCCTGGCTGCTGAAAGACCAGGGCTACGAGGTGCTTGGTCTGTTCATGAAGAACTGGGACGATGATGACAACACCGAACAGTGCACGGCCCGGCAGGATTTTCTCGATGTGCTAGCCGTGGCCGAGGTGCTGGGCATAGAGGTCGAAGCGGTCAATTTCGCGGCCGAATACAAGCAGCGCGTGTTCAACTATTTCCTCGCCGAGTATTCTGCTGGTCGCACCCCCAATCCGGATGTGCTGTGCAATGCCGAAATCAAGTTCAAGGCTTTCCTCGATCACGCATTGGCGCTGGGCGCAGACCGCATCGCTACCGGCCACTATGCCGGCAAGGGCCAGGATGAGGCCGGTCGTGCGACGCTGCTGCGCGCTGCCGATTTGAACAAGGACCAGAGTTATTTCCTCTATCGCCTCAACCAGCAGCAGCTCAGCCCCACCCTGTTTCCCTTGAGCGGGATGCAAAAACCCGAGGTGCGGAAGCTGGCCGAAAAGATCGGCCTGCCAAATTTTTCCAAGAAGGACAGCACCGGCATTTGCTTTATCGGCGAACGCCCCTTCAGGGAGTTCCTGCAACGCTACCTGCCCAAGCAACCCGGGCCCATGCAAACGCCGGAAGGCCGGGTGGTGGGCGAACACCAGGGCCTGATGTACTACACCCTGGGCCAGCGCCAAGGGCTTTGCATCGGCGGCCCCGGTGAACCCTGGTTCGTAGCCGGCAAGGACATGGCCGCCAACAGCCTGACCGTGGTGCAGGGGCACGAACATCCCCTGTTGTATCACGGCAGCCTGCAGGCCATGGACTTGTCCTGGGTCGCCGAACAATCGCCTGATACGGCCCGCCCATACAGCGCAAAAACCCGGTACCGGCAGACCGACGCACCCTGCCGCATCAGCCTCCACGACCACAACCGCCTGGACATCATGTTTGACACCCCGCAGTGGGCTGTCACCCCCGGCCAGTCGGTTGTCGTTTATGACGGCCGGACCTGTCTGGGGGGCGGGATCATCGCTTGAATTGCCGACCTGCGTTCAGGACCGCTGTCATCGACCCGGATCCTGCCGCGATCATTAACTTGCAAGCTTGCAGTGATCAAAGCGCGCTGAACTAATCGCGGCCGGCTAAAGGTAAAATGGCCGTCATTAGCCACGTTCATCGAGCGAGCTTGCCTGCGACCATGACTGCAATACCCAATCCTCCCGCCGCCAATTTCATTCGCAATATCATCGACGAGCACAATGCCAGCGGCAAATGGGGCGGCCGGGTGGAAACGCGCTTCCCTCCGGAGCCCAACGGTTATCTGCACTACGGCCATGCCAAATCGATATTCCTCAATTTCGGTCTGGCGCGCGATTATGCCGGCGTGTGCCATTTGCGCTTTGACGACACCAATCCGGAAAAAGAGGAGCAGGAGTATGTCGACGCCATCGAGGCGGCAGTTCGGTGGCTTGGCTTTGACTGGGGCAGTCACCTGTATTTCGCTTCCAACTACTTTGACACCATGTATGCCTGCGCGGAATATCTGGTCACGTCTGGGCATGCTTACGTGGATTCCCTCACCGCTGACGAAATGCGGAGCTATCGCGGCAACCTGACCGAGCCCGGCAAGGACAGCCCTTACCGCGGCCGCAGTACGACGGAGAATCTGGACCTGTTCCGTCGCATGCGCGCGGGAGAATTCCCCGATGGCGCCCATGTGCTGCGGGCAAAAATCGACATGGCCTCGCCCAATATCAACATGCGCGATCCGGCCATCTACCGCATCAAGCGCGCGACCCACCACAACACAGGCGATGTGTGGTGCATCTACCCCATGTACACCTATGCCCATCCGATCGAGGACGCAATCGAGCACATCACCCATTCGATTTGCACCCTGGAGTTCGAGGACCAACGTCCGTTCTACGACTGGCTGCTGGATAAGCTGGCGGATGGCGGCTTCTTCACCCGCCCGCTGCCCCAGCAGATCGAATTCGCCCGTTTGAATCTCACTTACGTTGTGCTGTCCAAGCGCAAGCTGATTGAACTGGTGGAAGGCGGGCACACCGATGGCTGGGATGACCCGCGCATGCCGACCCTCGTGGGGGCCCGGCGCCGGGGCTTCACACCCAGTGGTTTTCGTATCTTCACCGATCGGATCGGGGTGTCCAAAGCTGACTCCTGGATCGACATGAGCGTCCTGGAAGACTGTATGCGCGAAGACCTCAACGATGCGGCGCAGCGCCGCATCGCAGTGCTGGATCCGCTCAGGCTCATCATTGACAACTATCCACAAGGACAAGCCGAACTGTGCCACGCCCCCAACCATCCACAAAAGCCGGAGTGGAGCCAGCGCGAGATCCCATTTGGGCGAGAGCTGTGGATCGAGCGGGAAGACTTCATGGAAGCGCCGGTCAAGGGCTTCTTCCGCCTGTTCCCGCCGCGTCTCGACGCGGCGGGCATTATGCAGCCCGGCAACAAAGTACGGTTGCGCTACGCCTACGTGGTGGAATGCACCGGCTGCGACAAGGATGCCCAGGGTAACGTCACTGCGGTGCACTGCACTTACCTGCCGGAAACCAAATCGGGCACGCCGGGAGCGGACAGCGTCAAGGTCAAGGGCAACCTGCACTGGGTTTCCGCCGACCACGCCTGTGCCGCCCAGGTGCGCCTGTACGACCGGCTGTTTGCCGTGCCCCACCCGGGAACCGGCGAGCGCGATTACATGCTGGACCTCAACCCGGATTCCAAGCGCACCGTTAGCGCCATGCTGGAACCTTCGCTCAGCCGGGCCAAGCCCGAAGACCGCTTTCAATTCGAGCGCCATGGCTATTTCGTCGCCGACCTGAAAGACTCGATGCCCGGCGCACCCGTATTCAACCGCACCGTCACCTTGAAGGATTCCTGGGCTGGCAAGACGCATGGCTGATGCACTGACCCGCTTCGTATTCGAACACGCCCCGGTCAAGGGCGGCGTGGTTCAACTGACCGACACTTGGCACACCGTGCTGTCCCATGCGGATTACCCGCCCGCGCTAAAGACCGTGCTGGGGGAACTGCTGGCCGCTGCCGCGCTGCTCACTTCCGGCATCAAGTTTGATGGCAGCCTGGTGCTGCAGGTGCACGGCAAGGGTCCGGTCAAGCTCATCGTGGTGGAAGCTACCTCGCAACGCACGCTTCGGGCGACAGCCAAATGGGAAGGAGAGTTGACCGAACCCAGCCTGGCCGCGCTGGTGGGTCAAGGACGCTTCGTCATCACCCTGGACCAGAGCAAGGCCGGCAAGCAGAACTATCAGGGCATTGTGCCGCTGGAAGGACAGAGCGTGGCCGACATCCTGTCCCACTACATGGCCAGTTCGGAACAGCTGGACACCCGCATTTATCTGGCGGCAAGCGACCGTGCCGTCGGCGGCATGCTGCTGCAGAAGCTGCCGGACAAGGCTTCCGAGGACGACGACACCTGGAACCGGGTCGGCCACCTGGCCGCCACCCTCACCGCTGAGGAGTTGCTCACGCTTTCCGCCAACGACATTCTGCTGCGGCTGTTTCACGAGGAAACCTTGCGCCGCTTCGAACAGGAGTCGATTGCCTTCCGCTGCACCTGTAGCCGGGAAAGCGTTGGCAACATGCTCAAGACCCTGGGCCGCGACGAGATAGCAAGCATCATCGCGGAACAGCATCAGGTGGAGGTGGGCTGCGAATTCTGCGACACGCTCTACGTATTCGATGCAGTGGATGCGGCACAGCTATTCATCGATGGTACGGTGATCAAGGGCACTGAAGCCCGGCACTAAGCTTGCCGTAATTGATCAGATTCAGACGCATCAAGTCCGCCCTGGCCTCTCGCGCTGAGCGAAGGTGGCGAATCCGAATGAGCTGAGGGAGAGTTGTCCAGCCCGGGCAACGCGCAAACTACTTGCCGTTTCTCCCTCAGCCCAGCCCCGCCCCTCCCAGTTTCGATTAAGGGATCAAAACGCCGGCTTGTCTTCCGCGTTGCGATAGCGTTCCACGCCGGCGAGGATTTCGGCGCGCGCATCATCCGCCCCGCCCCAGCCTTCCACCTTGACCCATTTGCCGGGCTCCAGATCCTTGTAATGCTCAAAGAAGTGGGCGATTTGCCTGAGGCTTAATTCCGGAAGGTCTTCCGGTTTTTGCATTTTGCAGTAAAGCCCGCACAACTTGTCGACCGGCACGGCGATCAACTTCGCATCCGCTCCCGCCTCGTCGGTCATTTTGAGCATGCCCAGCGGCCGGCAGCGCACCACCACGCCGGTCATCAGCGGCACCGGGGTGATGACCAGCACATCCACCGGGTCGCCGTCTTCCGACAGGGTATGCGGGATATACCCATAGTTGCACGGGTAATGCATGGCCGTGGACATGAAACGATCCACGAACATGGCTCCGGTCTGCTTGTCCACCTCGTACTTGATGGGTTCGCCGTGGGCGGGAATTTCGATGATGACGTTAAAGTCATCGGGCAGGTTCTTGCCGGAAGTGACACGGTCAAGGTTCATGAGTATCGGCCGGGAATTTGAAAGTGCGAATTATACAGGGCGCACAAGAAAGCCGCCCAGAGACGCCGAGCGGTGGCCCGTTACGGCAAATCAATTGAGCCTCACTCAGAGCTCATTCAACGAATACCGGTAGGAAACAGGTCGCTTCGATGCGCTAAGGCAGATTGACGGGCCGGTTCAACCACACCCGGTCGGAGGGCGCGCCGAAAATGTCTGATTAACGGCCTGATTGGTCGGTGATGCGACTCGTCAATTTCTGGCGAATCATTCCTTTTCGGTGTCTTCGCCTGTGACAGTGTAGAGCCGCAAGCAGTCCTTGGCCAAGGCTGGCCTGAGCTACCGCTGTTTGGCTGCCATTCACAGCATCCAGATTGGCAAAAACCGCCTCTGGCCAACTGACGGCGGACCGAATGATCCAATGAGTCTTTTTTGCATGATTCTGTGTAACCGCGGCCTTTACTTCAGTTTCGCCTTACGCAGCAGGGCCTTGTACGCCTGCAGTTCCGAATCTGTGCGAAAAGGAATGAGGCGCTCGATCTTGTCGAGGGTAAATCCCGGTTTGATCCCCAGTACTTCTATCCCCTGCCATTCAGCGTCCGCCTGTCTGCCCAGCTTGACATAGGTCGCCGCCAGCGCCAACCGCGACTGAATTCTTTCCGGGTTGTTGTCGATCGCCTCTTTTTGAACAGGCACCGCCTTTTCATATTGTCCAACGAGGAAATAGGCCAGTCCCAGGGCGCTCCTGTAGGAGTCACCATAGTGTGGGTTCAGTTTCATTCCCGTGCCTACGAGCCCGATCGCCCGCTTGGGGTCGCCTGCGTAAGCGGTCGACAGGGCGAGTGTCACAAACGCATCGGCATAGTTGGGATCGAGCGCAAGGGCTTGGTTCGCGGCGTGGATCGCGTCCTGGGGGTCGCGGCGATAGAGCTGCACGAAACTCAGCGCCCAGTAGGCCTCGGGAAGATCACCATCCAGCTCGACGGCATGGCGCACCAAACGCAATGCCTCATCGGCGCCCCTTTCGGCGTCGGCGCTCCACTGAAAGCGCCAATCGTCAATACAGGTCAGCCCCAGCGCGGCATAGGCACGCGCGAAATTCGGGTCAAGCGCAATCGCCCGGCCAAAAAGTTCCTGTGCTCGTGCGTTGTCATCCGAATCCTGCCTCGCGTAGGCCTCCCGCCCACGCAGAAAGAGGTCGTAGGCCTCCACGCTGCGTGTGTAGCGATGATAGAGACGCTTTCGCTCGTGGTCCGACAGGCTCACCCCCAATGCGGCGACGATCCGATGGACGATCTCGTCCTGGATTGCAAACAGGTCGCCGATCTGGCGGTCGAAGCGCCCGGCCCACAGCTGCTGCATGGTTCTCGCGTCCGTCAGCTGAATGTTGACGCGCACGCGGGCGCCCGCTTGTTGCACGCTGCCCTCAATCACGTAACGCACGCCCAAGTCGTCCGCCACGTCGCTCGCCTTGGTTGGCAGGCCTTTATAAGAGAGCGCCGTATAGGGTGCAATCACCCAAAGGGACTTCAAGTGGGACAGGGCGGTCGTGAGGTCGCCCGTGAGACCGTCGCTGAAGTAGTCTTGCGTCGGATCCTTGTTCAGGTTGGCAAACGGCAGCACCACCAGCGAAGGCAGATCCGAAACAGGCATCGTTTTCTCTCCCAACCCGGGAAGGTCGTTCCTGCCGGTCCACACCAGCCAAGCGGCGACGAGCACGAGAAGCACCCCGCCGATCGATGCCAGCGCCAGCATGCTCCGCCTTGGACGCGCTGGCGAGCGCCTGCCACGAGACTCCGTGCCGGCCGGCGCATTGCCTTCGCTTGTCTGCGCAGCCTCATCGCCTACCGGGGCCAGCAGCCGGTAGCCGCGCTTGGGTATGGTCTGGATGTAGACCGGCTTTCTGGAATCGTCGCCAAACGCCTTGCGCAGTTTGATGACCGACTGGGTGAGCGAATCGTCGCCGACAATGATGCCGGGCCAGAGCGCGGCCAGGAGCGCTTCGCGGCTTACCACCTCGCCCGGATGCGCGGCGAGGAAGCTCAACACTTCCATGACCTTGGGTTCCAGGCGGATGACCTCGTCGCCGCGCCTTATCTGATTGAGGCCGGGGTTTACCGACCAGTCGCCCACCCGCATTTCCCCTCCTAAGCCTCTCGCGCGCCCATCTCACACCAGAGGCTGGGGTGTTCTCAAAACAGGCACGTCATCGGAAAACCGTAGCCTATCCATCGGGAAACTTTAGCCTATCCACCGTGAAACCTTAGCCCATCCATCGGGATTGAAACCTGCCAGCTGCCTAGTATGGCTGCAGGGCGGCCAATTAGCGCCCGCCGCCTGGCAATTTTGCCAGCGGCCATCCCCGAGGAGCAAGGAAATGAAATACTCGATTATCGCTGTGACTGTGAGCCTGCTGTTCTCCACCGCGTGGGCTGACGAAGTGGATTGTGAGAAGACACCCTATTACGGAGTCTGTCCGAACTGCGAACCATCGGCGTCGGGAGGCGACGGCACGGCTGCGGATTCCCCAATGACGAACGCCAAAGCAACTGCCGAAATCGGGCGGCTGGAGTGGGCAAATTTACCAGACCAGGCCTATGTCGGCACGAGCTACTCAGAACACATCGCGTCGCCGGGTCGCTCTGATTCGACAGGAAGGTCCCGGTGATGGATGGAGTTCCCTGATATAGCACTTTTTCGCTCAGCCATTGCCAGCTAAAAGGTCGAAGCTGGCAGTGATCGGCGAGAAAATGGTCTAAAGAAGGGGCGAGTATGTGCGACCGGCCGGTGTTGGCGGAGACTCAAAGTCGCTGGCGTCGGTCAGCTATTGAGCATAGAGCTCGATCTTACCAATTACAGTGAAGTCCGCCCCATTGGGCTGGAGCACGAAAAATTCCCCCATAGCGGCTGGCTCAAAGACTATGTTGGAGATGTTCAGATCGTGGGTAATCATCACCAAGTTCGAGGGGTCGTGGTGGTTCAAAATTTCCTGCAACACACGTTCATTATTTAGTTCGGCCTGACTGTCAGAGACTACGCCGGGTGGCATCAGATATGGAACGGCGGTCGCGCGACCGAACGCAAGCCTGCCGGTGTCCATGCAGCGGCAATAGGGGCTGGCCAAGACCTCCCCAACCGCAATGCCGTGAGCGCGGAAGGCTTCTCCCAGACGCTTGGCCTGCTCGACACCGTGGGGGGAAAGGTTTACTTCTGCCGCGCAGTTCCCGGGCGCGAGCCGCCCTATCCCTTCTCCGATAACGACATGAGTGTGACGCAGCAAGATAACCTTGCCGCCCTCCTTTAGCGCGGCCCAGACTTGCTCGTCGCCAGCCAGTGCGCATCCGCTTGAAAACGCCAGCAAAATCCCCAGGCAGAGCCCCGTCAGGTCAGGAAGGCCCAATAGTGAATAGCCAAACGCGTGTCTCGGGGCATTCCCTAAGTATGTGGGCGTCGATGATGCCATCGTGATTGTTGATGCAGAATTGGTTCGCCTAGTAGGCGTCCGTCTAACATTCTTAACATATAGCAGAGCCAGCGCTGAAAGAGATTGGCACACCGGAAAAGGGAGGCCTCTCCGCAAGAATGGAGCGGCGGTCCGCGAACCAAAGACCTGGCCCTTAATCACTGCTTCCAGTCTGCTTGCGGGAAAGGGCCATGCCCACTGTGACCGAAGACCAGGCATAAGGAACAGTCGACCCGACAGACCGAAGCGGGTCACCATCCATGCGCTTCATAGCGACCTAAAGCTGCTATTCCACGCTCCCTTGCGCTGCGTTCCGCATTGAAATAGCCAACCGGCCCGGACAGACGCCCGTTATTTGTTGGAGCCGAGGACAGCGCTCACTCTCAGGCCCCGCACTACGCCCTGTCGAGGTCGCGCGGAACGTGCACTTCTATCACCGAATCGACATTGAGGCAGGCCTCGACCACTGCACGGGTGGAGACGCCCTTATCGCGAAGTCGTATCGCATTGCCCCACACGCTGCCACGTCGCTTGTCGCGCTGCGAGGAACCCAAGCTCCCGTAATTACGGCTAAATGAATCATTACACCGGCATATGGCCTAACTCACGCAATCCACGTGGTACCGGGGTTTGCCATTGGTTTCATCCTTCACCAGGCCGTGGATGTCCGTTTCGAAGCCGGGAAATTTTTCATTGAACTCCCGGGCAAACTGCAAATACCGCACGATGGTGGCGTTGAACCGTTCGCCGGGAATGAGGAGCGGAATGCCCGGCGGATAAGGCGTCAGCAATACGCTGGTGATGCGGCCCTCGAGCTTGTCGATCTCCACCCGCTCGATATCCCGATGCGCCATTCTCGCAAACGCATCGGCCGGCTTCATGGCCGGTTCCATGTCGGACAAATACATTTCCGTGGTGAGATGGGCGATATCATGGATTTTGTAGATGCCGTGGATGGCATCGCACAATTCCTTCAGGCCCACCCGCTCATAGCGCGGGAACTTGGCCACGAAGTCCGGAAGCACCCGCCACAGAGGCTGGTTCTTGTCGTAGTCATCCTTGAACTGCTGCAGCTCGGTCACCATGGTGTTCCAGCGGCCTTTGGTGATGCCGATGGTGAACATGATGAAGAATGAATAGAGCCCGGTCTTCTCCACGATGATGCCGTGCTCGGCCAGATACTTGGTCACAATCGCCGCCGGAATGCCGGATTCGGCGAAATCTCCGTCCACGTCCAGGCCGGGCGTGATGATGGTCGCCTTGATCGGGTCCAGCATGTTGAAGCCTTCAGCCAGATCGCCGAAGCCATGCCACTTCTCGCCGCCACGGATGACCCAGTCCGTTCGCTCGCCGATGCCTTCATCGGCCAGATCGCTCGGCCCCCAGACCTTGAACCACCACGAGTCTCCATACTCGTCATCCACCTTGCGCATGGCGCGGCGAAAATCCAGCGCCTCACGGATCGACTCCTCCACCAGGGCAGTCCCGCCCGGCGGTTCCATCATGGCCGCCGCAACATCACAACTGGCAATGATGGCGTACTGCGGGCTGGTGGACATGTGCATGAGAAACGCCTCATTGAACACATCCTTGTCCAGTTTGCCGGTCAGAGAATCCTGCACCAGTATTTGCGACGCCTGGGACAGGCCCGCCAGCAGTTTATGGGTGGACTGGGTGGAAAACACCATGGAATCCCGGCAGCGGGGCCGATCACGGCCGATCGCGTGCATGCCCTGGTAGAAATTGTGAAAGGCGGCGTGGGGCAGCCACGCTTCATCAAAATGCAGAGTGTCTATCTTGCCATCCAGCATTTGCTTGATGTCTTCCACGTTGTACACCACACCGTCATAGGTGCTCTGAGTGATGGTCAGGATGCGCGGCCTGCCCTTGGCTTCCCTGGCAAATGGGTGGGCAGCGATCTTTTTCTCGATGTTTTCCCAGCGAAACGCTTCTTTCGGTATCGGTCCGATGATGCCGTAATGGTTGCGCGTAGGGGTCAGAAACACCGGAATGGCGCCGGTCATGGTAATGGCATGCAGAATGGATTTGTGGCAGTTGCGATCGACCACCACGACATCATCCGGTGCCACCGCGGAATGCCACACGATCTTGTTCGACGTCGACGTGCCGTTGGTTACAAAGAACAAGTGGTCACAGCTGAAGATGCGCGCGGCATTGCGCTCCGAAGCTGCCACCGGCCCGGTGTGATCCAACAACTGACCGAGTTCATCGACTGCATTGCACACATCGGCGCGCAGCAGATTCTCACCGAAGAACTGGTGGAACATCTGGCCCACAGGGCTTTTCAGAAATGCGACGCCCCCCGAATGTCCGGGGCAATGCCAGGAATAGGAGCTGTCGGCGGCGTAGTGAACAAGTGCGCGGAAGAATGGGGGCGGGAGAGCGTCCAGATAGTTTCTTGCCTCGCGCACCACATAACGGGCGATAAACTCCGGCGTATCCTCGAACATATGGATGAAGCCGTGAAGTTCCTTCAGCACATCGTTGGGAAGGTGCCTCGAGGTGCGGGTTTCGCCGTAAAGGAATATCGGGATATCGCTATTGCGAAAACGCAGCTCTTCCACAAACGCGCGGATGCGCGCCACCGCTTCCTCCGCCGCCTCGGCAGTCTTGAACTCCTCGTCGTCAATGGAAAGAATGAAGGCGGATGCGCGCGATTGCTGCTGGGCAAACGATGCGACATCGCCAAAGCTGGTGACTCCCAAGACCTCCATGCTCTCGCTCTCAATGGCGGTGGCGAGTGCCCGGATACCCAGGCCGCTGGCATTCTCGGAACGAAAATCCTCGTCGATGATGACGATGGGAAAGCGGAAACGCATGGCCTGTCCCTCCTGGGGAGCCGACTACAAAGCAGGCATTATAGGGTGATCAAATCCGCGGCAGTGTGACACCATGCTGGCCCTGATACTTGCCGCCGCGGTCCTTATAGGAGGTTTCACACGCTTCGTCAGATTCAAAGAAGATCACTTGGGCTACACCTTCGTTGGCGTAAATCTTGGCAGGCAGCGGTGTGGTGTTGGAAAACTCCAGGGTCACATAGCCCTCCCATTCGGGTTCGAACGGAGTGACATTGACGATGATCCCGCAGCGGGCGTAGGTGGACTTCCCCAAACAGATGGTCAGCACATTCCTCGGTATGCGGAAGTATTCGACGGTTCGCGCCAGGGCAAAGGAATTGGGCGGGATCAAGCAGGAATCGCCGTGCATTTCGACGAACGAGTCGGGATCAAAGTGCTTGGGATCGACGATGGTGGAATTGATATTGGTGAAGACCTTGAATTCACCCGCACAGCGAATGTCATAGCCGTAACTGGAAGTGCCATAAGAGACGATCTTCTGTCCATCCAGTTCACGGATCAGGCTGGCCTCAAAAGGCTCGATCATGCCGTGGCTCTCTGCCATGTGGCGTATCCATCTGTCAGGCTTGATGCTCATTCTGCGCGGTCTAAGGGCGAATCAAGAGTGAGTGGAGTATAAGGCAACTTTTCCGCCAGCCGGAAAGGAAAAAGGGCAGGGTAACCCTGCCCTTGTCCCGAACAGCCGGTTGCTCAGGTGTTCTGAATTACGATGCTGGGAAACTTGCTGGTATGGTCCACCGCGGATTCCCCGATCTTGACCGCGACCCGGCGCGCAATCGCGCGGTAGATCTCGGCGACACGCGAGTCGGGGGATGCCACCACGGTCGGCGTGCCGGAATCGGTTTGCTCGCGAATCTGGATGTCCAGCGGCAGCCCGCCGAGAAATTCCACCCCGTAGTCGGCACATATCTTCTCCCCGCCACCTTGGCCAAAAATGCGCTCTTCGTGGCCGCAGTTGGTGCAAATGTGGAGGGACATGTTCTCCACCACGCCGAGGATGGGAATTCCTACCTTCTCGAACATCTTGAGTCCCTTGCGTGCGTCGATCAGGGCAATATCCTGGGGCGTGGTGACGATGACAGCGCCGGTAACCGGAACCTTCTGCGCCAGAGTCAGTTGCACATCGCCGGTCCCTGGTGGCATGTCCACCACCAGATAATCCACATCCTTCCAGTTGGTGTCGGCCAGCAACTGCTCAAGGGCCTGGGTCACCATGGGCCCGCGCCAGACCATGGGCGTGTCCATGTCAATCATGAAGCCGATGGACATGGCCTGAATGTTGTGGCCCATCATGGGCTCGAGTGTCTTGCCATCCTGCGATTCTGGTCGTCCCTTGATCCCCAGCATCATGGGCTGAGAAGGCCCGTAGATATCCGCGTCGAGGATGCCCACCTTGGCGCCTTCTGCCGCCAAGGCCAAGGCCAGATTGACCGCGGTGGTGGATTTGCCCACGCCGCCTTTGCCCGAGGCAACAGCGATGATGTTCTTGATTCCGGGAACCAGCTTGACCCCCTTTTGCACGCCGTGGGAAACAACCTTGAAGCTGACGTTCACATTGACCTGCCCAGCCTCCGGCAGGGTCTTGAGCTTGTCTTCCACCATTTTCTTGATGGACTGAAGCTGGCTGTTGGCGGGGTACCCGAGCAGAATTTCCACCAACACGTTGTTGCCGTCCACCTTGACGGTTTTGACGGACTTGCTGGTGACAAAATCTTTCTTGGTATTAGGGTCGATGAGTTCCTTGAGGGCAGTCTGCACCATCAGTTCGGATAAAGCCATGTCGTTTCTGCTCCAAAAATTAGGCCGGAGAAATACTTGATTAATCTTGTCAAGTATATCCCGGCAAGGACGAGACGGCAATAAGCGCCGCCCTGTTCGGTGAATTTCGGTTTCTTGGGCAACTCGGGATTGCAGCCGTGGCCGCAAGCTGTATCTCGCCACGCGCCAGCCTGCTTGAACAATCTTCTCAGTCGCTTACGGACTGAAATCTGATTTTCCCGAGTCGTGGCGTTGCCTTGATCGGTTTGCGGGCGGCAAGATGCCGGAGCTTCTTCGGTAGGAACGGGTTTTTTGCCTTATGACTCAGCAGAACGATCAATC
>DASQBT010000025.1:0-19819 GCA_035635075.1 Thiobacillaceae bacterium
CGATGGCGTGGTCGGCATAAACAACCTGGCGCTCCTCACCGGCAATGTCGGCAAGCCCGGCGGCACCTCACTCTCCATCACCGGCCAGTGCAACGCGATGGGCACGCGCGAATGGTCGTCCTGTTCCGGGCTGCCCAATTATCGTTACTTGGAGACCCCTCAGGACCGCGAGGAAGTGGCGAAATTCTGGAACGTAGACCCGGAGTTCTTTCCCAAGAAGCGGGGCATGTTCCAGACCGATATCTACCAGGCGATGGAGGCCGGCCAGATCAAGGGGCTGTGGCTGATTGCCACCAATCCCCTGTCCTCGCTGCCCAATACCTCGCGCATCCGCAAGGCCATGGAACGGCTCGAATTCTGCTGCGTGCAGGACTGCTACCAGGACACCGAGAGCGCCCAGTACGCGCGCCTCTACCTGCCCGCGGGCACCTGGGCAGAAAAGGAAGGCGTAATGACCAACACCGAGCGGCGCATCAATCTGGTCAAGCCTGTGACCCAACCGCCCGGCGAGGCCAAGCCCGACCTGTGGATATTCAACCGGGTCGCAGAACGGTTCAACGCTGAGGGCAGGGTGAAGTTCCCCGAAACGGCCGCCGACATTTTCCTGGAAATGGCCGAGTTGTCGAAAGGCCGGCTGGCTGACATCTCGGGCATGAACCACGCCTTGTTGGAAACCCGGCGAGGCGTGCAGTGGCCTTACACCGCCGAGCAGGCAGCGCGCGGCGAGGCCCCGCCTAAGGGGGGCAAGCGCCTGTACACCGAGGACGGCAGTTTCAGCCACGCGGATGGCCGCGCCAGATTGATTCCGCTGCCCTTCATCGACAACAACGAGGTGCCGGACGAGATGTTCCCGCTGTGGCTCAACACCGGGCGGCTCATCGAGCATTGGCACTGCCGCACCAAGACCGGGAAGATCGGCAACAACAACAAATACAGTCCCATTCCGTTCATCGAGATCAACCCGGACGCGGCCGCTGAGCTGGGCATTGCGCATGGTGAATACGTGCGCTTGGTGTCGCGCCGTTCGGATGCCGTGGCGATGGCCATGCCCACCCAGAGAGTGCCGAAGAACATGGTCTTTTTGCCCTTCCACTTCCACGACTGTGCCAATCGCCTGACCTTGGGCCTGCTCGACCCCCACTCGCGCCAGCCGGCCTACAAGCAGTCCGCCGTGCGCATCGAAAGGATTGGCGACCAGGAATCGGCGGCGAAGCTGTCCATGGAGATGAGACGATTCTGATGAAACCGCTCAACAACACGTCTTCCTGGCCCCTGACCAAAGGCAGGCAGAAGGGCTTCCTGCGGCCCTGGCTGAAGTCTGCGCAGCCCCCGGCCAACCCCGCTTCGCCAACTGGCGGACAAGCCTGCGAGCCGCCGCACTTTCCTTTGCAACCTAAGCCAGCCAGCTTCCTCGTTCGTCCCGACGAGCCCGCCTATGCGCTGCTGCGTGATCCGACCAGCCGGTCGCACAACTGTTACGGCACTCCGATCGAGACCGTGCCCGAAGGCCACGCCCTGCGCGGGCAGAGCCTCAACATCAACGGCGATGCGGCGATCGGCGCCAATCCCAACCGCTACAAGCAGCACGGCTTCTTCTTCAACGCCGACAACTGCATCGCCTGTCACGCCTGCGAAGCAGCCTGCTCGGAGAAAAATGACAACCCCGCGCACATCGCGTTCAGGTCGGTCGGCTTCGTCGAGGGCGGCACCTACCCGGACTACCAGCGCGTCAACATTTCCATGGCCTGCAACCACTGCGACGACCCGGTATGTCTCAAGGGCTGCCCGACACGCGCCTACACCAAGTTTGCGGAATACGGCGCCGTGCTGCAGGACCCGGACATCTGCTTCGGCTGCGGCTATTGCACCTGGGTCTGCCCCTACAACGCGCCCCAATTGGACCCCATCCAGGGCCAGGTTTCGAAGTGCAACATGTGCGTGGACCGGCTCGAAGTCGGCCTCAAGCCGTCCTGCGTCGCCGCCTGCCTAGGCCAGGCTTTGGACTTTGGCGTCATCGAGAACATCCCGCATGGACAAAGCCAGGCGAAGACCGAGATTCCCGGCTTTCCGCGCACCGACATCACCCGTCCCAACATCCGCTTCCAGCAGACGCGCAGCACGCAGCGGGACATGCTGCGGGTCGACAGCGCCCCGCTCAAGTATCACCGCGACGCGGGCACGAACGCGTTCCGTGCCGCACTGGATCCCAAACAGGGCTACGCGCGCAAGTGGAATCTGCGCAAGCTGCTCGGCTCGCACGAGAACGCGCATATCGCCTTTACCCTCTCGGTTCAGGCCGTCATGGGTGCCTTCCTCATGCTTGCTTTCGGCGCCTGGCTGGGCGCTTCCGCCCTTATCGAGTTCATCGGCAGCCCTGCCTATTTGCCGGCGGTGGGTGTCATGGTCATCCTGATGGCGTTCGGCCTGCTCAAGCTCAACCTGCACCTGGGCAAGCCGTTGCGCTTCTACCGCGGTTTCAACAACTGGAGACTGTCGCCGGTCAGTCGCGAAATCGCCGGCGTGTCGCTGTTCTTCTGCGGCCTGGCCGGGTACGGGCTGTTCAGCCTGTTCCCCGGCCTGCCCTTCTCCGGCGTGTTAAGACTGGCCAGCACCATTTCCGGCCTGCTGGGCGTGGCGCTCGGCGGCTATTACATGATCAAGCTCTACCGCATCCCGGCGCGGCCGTTCTGGGACCATTGGCATACTGGCGCTGCCTTCACCGGCACTGCCCTCGCGCTCGGCGCCTTGCTGCTGGCGTTGCCGGCCCTGGCCCTGGGCAGCATGACCGCCGACCTGGCTCGCCTGCTGGGACAGGCCGCGGTGGGGGGACTTGCCCTGGAAGCAACGGCGCTGCTGGCCCATGCCGGGGACATGAAGGCGCGCGGCAATGAAGGCGCGGCGTCGCACTATGAGCAGACCACCCGCTACGGCTATTCCTATCTGGCCCGCAACGGCCTGCTGGCGACAAGCCTGACGCTGGCGGCAGCCATAAGCATTGGCAGTACACCCGCGTTGTTTGTCCCGTTGGCCCTGACGGCCGTGAGCGCTGCGATTCTAGGCCGCGCCCTGTTCTATGTGCTGGTGATTCCGACCACCATGCCGGGGGCCTTCTTCTGGCGCAATAAGGGTTTTGTTGAACACGCCCGGGGAGTGGGATTGGCAGAAATGCCGCAGCTCGGCGTCGTGCCGGATACGCACTGATTCACATTTTTGCTAGGAGCAACTCATGAACAAGGGATTCTGGAAGGCTGGCCATGCGCCCACACTGTTCGCTGCGTTCTTATATTTCGACATATCCTTCATGGTGTGGGTCATGCTGGGTCCGCTGGCGGTGCAAATTGCGCGGGACCTCGCCTTGAGCTCCGCGCAAAAAGGCCTGATGGTCGCCACGCCGGTCCTGGCAGGCGCGATCCTGCGGCCGTTGATGGGCGTGCTGGTGGATCACTTCAAGCCCAAACTGGCGGGCTTCCTGGGCCAGATCATCGTCATTGCTTCTCTGCTCTGGGCCTGGCTAGGCGGGATCTCCAGCTATCAGCAGGTTCTTCTGCTGGGCGTAGGGCTGGGCTTTGCCGGCGCCTCTTTCGCAGTGGCCCTGCCGCTCGCTTCGCGCTGGTATCCGCCCGAGCATCAGGGCACCGCTTTGGGCATCGCGGGCGCAGGCAACTCCGGCACGGTCTTCGCCGCACTGTTGGCTCCCTCGCTGGCGGTGGCATTTGGCTGGTTCAATGTGTTCGGCTTGGCCCTGATTCCGGTCGGCGCGGCCTTTATTGTCTACGTGCTGTTGGCCAAGGACGCGCCCAATTGCCCACCCGCCAAGTCGCTGGCGGATTACCTGAACGTGCTGAGGGATCGCGATGCCTGGTGGTTCATGTTTTTCTACTTCGTCACCTTCGGCGGCTTCGTCGGTCTGGCCTCCTCGCTCACCATCTACTTCAACGACCAGTTCGGCATGAGCCCAGTCCATGCAGGATATTTCACCGCCGCCTGCGTATTCGCCGGGTCTTTGGTGCGCCCCATTGGCGGCTCGCTGGCAGACCGCATCGGCGGCATACGCACCCTGCTGTTCGTCTACGCGGCGGCCGCGCTGTTTCTGATGATTGCGAGCTTGGGTATGCCAACCGCCTGGCTCGCCCTGAGCGTTTTCATGCTGGCCATGTCCACGCTGGGCATCGGCAACGGTGCGGTATTCCAACTGGTGCCGCAGCGCTTCCGCAAGGAGATCGGGGTCATGACCGGACTGGTCGGCATGGCCGGAGGAGTGGGCGGCTTCTACCTGGCGTCCAGTCTGGGCTACATCAAACAGCGCACCGGCGACTATCAACTCGGGCTGATGATCTTCGCCTGCCTCGCTCTGCTGGCCCTGGTCGGACTGTATAGCGTCAAGACTCGCTGGCGCACCACCTGGGGTGCAGCACACATAGCGGGCGCCAGGGTTTAGTGTCCTGTCCGCGAATTCGCTGAACAAAGGCGGACGAAAAGCGGCGCGATGCTTTGTCGCAAGTCCTCGCCAGGTGTGCAATCTGGCTTGCGGTTTGCTTCGCGTCTCGCACCGGTTTCGCCGCTTTTCTCTTCATTCCGGCGGCCTCGAATGACTGCGGCGCTTGGCGTTGTACCTCCCGGACAGGACACTGACGCGGGCTTACAATCGCCCGACCACTTGCCCGCTTCCCTGTCCATGCCACTTAAGGTTAGCCTGGGCCAGGCCACCCAATTGGGTGGCCGCGCCAGCAACGAAGACTACGCGGTCTATGCCCTGCCAGAAGGCGAGTCGCTCAGCACGCGCGGCATCATGGCAGTGCTGGCCGACGGGATGGGCGGGCTCTCCTATGGACGCGAAGCCGCAGAATACGCGGCGCGCGGCCTGCTGGCCGATTACTATGCGACGCCGGAAACCTGGAGCGTTCCCTATTCCCTCGATCGGGTAATCCAGCCCATCAACCAGTGGCTGGTGGCCCAAGCTGCAAGACGGCGCGTGGAAGGCATGGCATGCGCGCTTTCCGCCCTGGTGCTGCGCGGCGCGCGGGCGTACATCGCGCATGTCGGCGACACCCGAATTTATCGACTGCGCCAGGGCGAACTGACCCGGCTCACCCAGGATCACGCCTGGGACGCACCGGAGCTCAGACATGTACTCAAGCGCGCGGTAGGACTCGACACCCACTTGACGGTGGATTACAGCGACGAGGCGCTGCGAGCCGGCGACCTGTTTGTGCTGGCCAGCGACGGCGTGTGGGATCCTCTTCCGCAGGCCGAACTGCACCGCCTGGTGAGTCTCTATCACGACCCCAAGCTCGCAGCCGAAGCCCTGGTCGACGCGGCCCTGCGCGCGGGCGGCAAGGACAACGCCACCTGTCTGGTGGTTCGCGTGCTGGAAGCGCCGCTGCCTGAAGCGCGGGAGTGGGCGCGCGCAGCCCTCAGCCTGCCGGTGCCACCCATTCTCAAATCCGGGCATCAGTTGGACGAGCTTACGGTGGAGTCGCTGCTGCATGAATCGCGTATGACCCGGCTCTACAAAGTCAGGCTGGCAAGCGGCCAGGCGGCAGTGCTCAAGACCCTGCAGCCGCTGCACGAAAATGACCCCCAGGCCAAGGAAACGCTGTTGACCGAAGAATGGCTGGGCAAGCGCGTGCAGTCGCACTATTTTGCCCAAGTGCTGCCCGCTCCCGGTCGCAGCGCGCTGTATGTCCTGTTCAGCTGGCATAACGGGGCGACGTTGGCACAACTGCTGGATGGCGGCCGCCATTTTTCCATTCCCGACTCGGTGCGCACCGGTGTACGGCTGCTCAAGGGACTGTCGGCCCTGCACCGGCTCAACATTTTGCATCGCGATATCAAGCCAGAGAATCTGCATCTCGACACCGAAGGCAAGCTGCGCATCCTCGACCTGGGCGTGGCGGCCTGCGGCAAAACCGGCCAGGAGTACCGAGCGGGCACACCGAGCTACATGGCGCCGGAACTGTTTTCCGCTGCCGAGGCGTCGGCGGCCAGCGATCTTTACTCCGTGGGCGTGACCCTCTATCACCTGCTGACACGCAAATACCCCTATGGAGAGATTGAGCCGTTTCAGAACCCGCGTTTTACCGAGCCGGTTCCGCCCTCGCGCTATCGCCCCGACATCCCGCCGTGGCTGGACGCGGTGCTGCTCAAGGCCTGCTGCAAGGACCCGGTGCGGCGCTATGAAACGGCCGAGGAATTTCTCCTCACGCTGCAGCGCGGTGAGCAGGCCGCGCCGCGCTACCGGCGTCCACCACTGGCGGAGCGGGATCCGCTGCGGCTCTGGCAGGCTGTTTCACTGACCCTGTTTATCCTTAATTTGCTACTGGTGTATTTGCTGTTGGCGTCTTGATCCGTCCCGGTCGCGACGCAGAGATGCACAGGAACGGCCCGCCTTTGCCCCAAGCCTGGGCGCATTGCATTATTTTTCTATCGGGGCAGTCTTGGCAAAACCACCCAATATCATCGACTTGCGGCAACGCTGCCATCTGGCATGGTGCGTGCTTACGTTAAGGACGGGCGGCAGCAATGCTGCTCATAGAGTTCTCCTCCGAACCTTTGCGTGGCCCCTCGGGGCCACTCTTTTTTGAAAGGCCGTCGCCGCATCATCATGCTGAGAGTATTCCTGGTGGACGATCAAGCCGGGCGCATCGGGCTAACCCTGCCTGCGCTGGAAGCGGCAGGCTGCCAAGTCCACGTCAGCCTGTCGCCTTTGCAGCTAAGCACCCAGGTTGCGTCCATCGAACCGGATGCGGTCATCATCTCGATCGACTCGCCGGACCGGGACACGCTGGAACACATCTGTGTTATGAGCAGCCACTGTCCACGCCCCGTGGTGATGTTCACCGACGACGCGGACCCGCAGACCATCCGCGCCGCGATTCAGGCCGGCGTGGTGTCTTACGTTGTGGCGGGGCTGGATCCGCTCAGGTTGCGGCCCATTCTGGATGTCGCCATTTCACGGTTCCGGGCGTTTCAAGCCATGCATGACCAGCTCGCGCAGGCCCAGCGTGAACTGGAGGAAAAAAAGCTGGTGGACCAGGCCAAACGCAGCCTGATCCGCCAACTTGGCATAAGCGAAGAACAGGCCTACCAGCATCTGCGCAAGCTCGCCATGGACTGCGGCACCCGTCTGCCAGATGCCGCACGCAAGGTCATAGGCCTCACGCGCCTGCCCGCCGGAAACACGTCGTGACCTGGATGCAGGCTGCGATCCGTGAACACCGGGCGATGCTGGTTGCCCGCTTCACCGAACGACTGGAACGTGTCGCTCGCAGGTTGGAACAACATATCCACGATCCCGATGGGCTGGATGCCCTGCTGGCGGAGTCCCTGCCCAGCCTCTCCCCAGGCAATCTCCTATACGTGGTCAACCGTCACGGACGCCAGCTGTCCTCCAACGTCTCGCCCACGGGGTGCGACCCAAGCAAGCGCGGGCAGGACTTGTCCGGGCGTCCTTATCTGCGCGCGGCATCGGCCGCCAAGACCCTGCTGTCCCCCGTATACGTATCACGCAACACCGAGGGGCCTTGCATTACTGCGGTTCAATGCATCCAGGACGGTCCCCGCACCCTCGGTTTTCTTGCTGCAGACTTTTCCCTTGGGGATCTCTCCCTGCCTGGTGAGGCCGCGCAACAACCGCGCACCTGGCTGCAGATCAGGGGCGATCCCGCGATCCGGCAGGGCTTGTTCAGCCAGTGCCGGGTGGAATCGGCCATGGACAAGAGCATCGATGACGTGATCGCCATCGTGGACGTGCTGATGCGCAACCGCGGCATCTTCCACGCCAAACTGCATTTCTCCAGCAGCCGCGCGACGCTTTGGCTGACCAATGACCCGATGCGCTATCGGGTTCATGTCCTGGAAGACATTCTGTCGCCGGAAGTCTGCCTGGCATATCCCAGCGTGCCTTATCAAGCCGCGGCCTGCATCCCGCCCGAGCGCATACGGGAAGTCTTGACGCGGCTCAAGGAACTGCGCCAGGCCGACGAAAACATTTATCTGCGCGCCGGCTCGCTCAATGTGGTGAACGGCCTGGTCGGCCTAAACTTTTCGTGCGACGGATCGCATTACCTGCCGGCGGAGGAATTCCTCTCGCGTGACACGCGCTTCTGGTTCTGAGCACTCGGCCGGCCGCCATTCGCTGTTCTGCGGCAACGTTCTTGTAGGAGCGCTCTTTGGGCGCAATTGACGCGGCAGATCGCAGGCAAGCCGCTACTGCGCCCTCCCGGTGCGAAGCACCTTCACGCACGCGATATTCCGCATCGAGCAGAACCCACGCGGCTGTTGTCAATGCCCAATGCCAAGTTGATAATTCCCATTGGTGGTGTCATGGATGACGAGCCGATGCGTATGGAGGGAATCGCTGCACGAAGCCTGAACAAACAGGCGCTCGACGCCGCTCTGCTCGATGCCCATCGTCGGACTTGGGCGCTCCTCGCCAATCTGAAACCTGCCCAATGGCAGGTGCCATATGATCCCGGCATCAATCCGCCGCTTTGGGAGTATGGCCACGTCGCCTGGTTCACCGAGTGGTGGGTGCTGCGCGAAGCCCGTTGCAACGAGCGCGGAGAGGCGGTGCCTGTCCGTCCCCCACTTGTGCCGGGCGCAGACGCCTGGTTCGATTCCAGCCGCGTTGCCCACGATACACGCTGGAGTCTGGATTTGCCCTCGCTTGCCGAGTTGCGCGAGTTTGTCGCCGCCGTCCTGGACGGCGTGCGGAACAAGCTCGCCGGGTGCGGCGATAGCGAGGAGGAACTCTACCCTTTCCGGCTGGCCCTGTTTCACGAAGACATGCACGCAGAAGCGCTGAGCTATATGCGCCAGACACTCGATTACCCTGCGCCCCCGGAGGCCGAACTTCCCTTGCAGGGGCAGGACGGCGAAGTCGACATTCCGGCGAGTTCATTTCGTCTCGGGTCATCCTCCGACGCCGGCTTCGTGTTCGACAACGAGAAGTGGGCGCACGAGGTGGCGCTGGCCCCATTTAGCATCGACCGCCAGTGCGTAAGCAATGCCGCCTACGCAAGATTCGTCGCAACCGGTGGCTATCGCGAGCCGCGCTGGTGGCCCGGCGCGGGCGGCGCCTGGCTGCGCCGATCAGGCCTGTCGCAACCGCGACGCTGGCGCCGCACGCCGGATGGCAACTGGCAGCATCGATGGTTCGGCCAGTGGCAGACGCTGCCTCCCGACCAGCCGGTCTGCCACGTGAATGCCTTCGAGGCTGAAGCCTATTGCCGCTGGGCTGGGCGCCGCCTGCCGAGCGAGGCGGAATGGGAATATGCCGCGCAACGAGGGCTGATCGAGTGGGGAAAGTCGGTATGGGAATGGACAGCTGATGCCTTTGCGCCATACCCCGGCTTTTCCGCGGACCGGTATCGCGATTACTCAATGCCCTGGTTTCATACCCATCGCAGCGTGCGCGGCGGCTCCTTCATCACACGTCCCCGCATGCATCACCCGCGCTTTCGCAATTTCTATCTTCCGCATCGCAACGACCTATTCATCGGCTTTCGCACTTGTGCGCTGGCGTGACATCCTGACATCGCCCTATACTCCGTCTGGCCAGCAGGTCGGGGTTTGCTCCACTATGGGCCGTTTTCCGGCAACCCTTGCGACAAAGTGCCAAAACGCTGGTAGCATCACCTTTCCTCACTCAACCAAAGGGGTATCCATGAATAAGTCTGAATTGATCGAAGTCGCTGCACAGGAAGCTGAAATCAGCAAGGCCGCCGCCGGAAAGGCACTCGATGGAATCATCAATGCCGTGGTCAAGGCTGTGTCCAAGGGGGATACGGTTACGCTCGTCGGATTCGGAACCTTCAAGTCGTCCAAGCGCGCTGCCCGCACCGGCCGCAATCCGCAGACCGGCAAGGAACTCAAGATTGCTGCCACGACCGTGCCCCGTTTCACGGCAGGCGCTGGCTTCAAGGCCGCCGTTGCCGGCAAGAAAACCGCAAAGAAGAAGTGAAGTGATGTAATCCCCGCAGACGTGGCCTCAATCAGGGTGCCCACGCCTGCAACCTAACGACCCTCACCTGCCCGGCTTCTGCCTGAATGACGGCCGTGGCTCACGCGTCGGCTGATTCCGGGCAGGACGGGTCTAGGACCTGCCAGCGCCAATCGTGCCCCGAGGCCGTGCACCTTCATAGGCCCGCGCCTGGACTTGGTCCGCGGCGCTCGCCTCGGCAGCAATACTGGTCGCAACCTCCGCCCGCATCCGCGGCAGACACTGTGGATAGCTGCGCTGCAGGAAATCCACCAGCGCCTCGCGCACCAGGCAGCGCAGATCCCATGCTGCCGAAGCGTCGGCAGCGCTGACCAAGGCGCGCAGCTCAAGGGTCCGCTCTTTGGCGTCGGTCACTTGCAGCACTTTCACTTTGCCGTCCCACAGCGGAGATTGGCCGAGGATGCGGTCCAATTCATCACGCATCGCCTTGAGCGGCACCGTGTAATCGACATAGAGCATCACCGTTCCCAACAGGTCCGCCGATACGCGCGTCCAGTTCTGAAACGGCTTTTCCAGAAAATAGCCAACCGGCACCACCAAACGGCGTAAATCCCAGATACGCACCACCACATAAGTCAAGGTGATCTCTTCCACGCGGCCCCATTCGTCATCGACGATCACCACGTCGTCGATGCGAATCGGCTGCGTAAGCGCAATCTGCAACCCCGCCACCAGCGTGCCGAGACTGCGTTGCGCCGCGAACCCGATGATGATGCCCGCGATGCCGGCCGAAGCGAGAATACTCGTGCCCACGTGACGCACCGAGGGAAACGTCATCAGCGCCAAGGCAACGGTGAAAACGCCGATGACCACCAGGGCGACCTTCTTCAGAACCATCACCTCGGTGCGGACTTTTCTCGCGCCGAGATTGTCCTTGACGTCCACGCGGAACTGGCGCGTGACCCCTTCTTCCACTGCATCGACCAGCTGAGCCAGAATGAACCCGATCGCCAATATCAGCAGCACGCCGGTGGCCTGGTTGAGAGATTCCTGCGAGCCCGCCGACACGCCCAGCATCGGCAGCAGAAGGATCACCCCCACCACCGGTGTGATCCAGCGCATCGCCCGTCCGGCCACGACGGCGAGGACCTCGTCCCATTTGCTTTGTCCCTTGGCGGCCCATTGCTCCAGTTGCGCCTCCACCACGTCGGCCAGACGGAAGATGAACCAAAACAAGGCCGCGAAGTTGCCGATCTCGAGCAGCCAGACGAGCGCGGTCTGCACCATCGCGGAAGTACCGGCGAGATCGGCGAGCAGGATAGCCAGGGCAGAATAGCTTCCCCACACCCAGATCAGCAGCGCGAGCGGCGCCAGCATTGCGTCCACAGTGGGCTTGAACCAGGACTGTCGCCTGTCGAGATCCGCTTCGCGACGGCGAATTTGCCGGCGCATCAGCGCATGCAACGATCGCTCCAGGAGCGTCGCCGCGAGCAGCGCGACGCCGGCCAGCAGGATCTGCAGCCAGGTAATGCCGGGAGCGGCATCATGCACTGCCCAGTTGCCCACCGTCGGCGCCAGCTCCCGGGCTGCCAGATCGAGTCCTGCCTTCGACGGCGAGGCCTGGACCGGGAAAGTCTGATCGGCCGCCACCGCGTCGGCTGGGCGAACCACTGCCGGCGTGATATCTTCCGCTTGCGCAAGGGTGGCGGAGACGAGAACAGCCAAACCGAGGCATGCTGCAATCGCAAGTCCGCAACCCAGCCCGGGCCGTGCGATCCTCGTCAACCTGCGCGCTATGGCTGCCGCAGCCAGATCGGCCCGGCTGTTTCTCCGATCTATACTCAGTCTGCGCCCGCCAGCATTCACCGAGCTTGCTCCTCAGCCTGGATTGCAGGCTTTGGCGTGGCGACAGACTGATGCGCCGCTGGATGGGCGTTTGCGGTCGCTTGAGTGCGCACCGAGGCAACCAGTTGCGCACAGTCGCTGTCCTTGCCCGGACCCGTCTCGATGGTTGGCAGCAGCGCTGCCAACGGATTGAGAATGCCGAGTCCAACTGCCGCGCCGGCGCGTACCGCAACCGCGCCTTTGTTCACGCTGACGGACGGATGACGGAAAGTGCCTGTCAGATATATCGGCGAGCGCAGCGACAAAATGCTTTTCTTTTTGGGCTGAGGGTGGATCGTCATCGCCAGCGACTCATTGGCGAGGTTGATCGTGCCATCGCCGAGCACGTTCGTATCCGCGGTGTCGAACACGAACGCGTTGGTGTCGAGCACGCCATGCTTGGCATCGAAGCTCGCCACGGCGCAGCGAATCGGAACATCGCGATCACCGGTGAGCTTGGTCCAGACGAAGCCGCCCAAGTCCAAACCCACCAATTTCAAGATCAGCTTGCTCACTTCGCCGTCGGTGATGACAAATCCGACTTTGCCGTCGGCGTTGGCCAATATGCCCGCCATGGAATTGCCGCGGCCGCTAAGTTCAATGTCGCCGCTGATGTCGCCAACGGTCGTATTGGGGAGCTTGATCGAAGGTGCAACGCGGCTCAACTGGAGCTTGCGCACATGCGCGGCGATGCTGCCGCGTATCGGATCGCTGCGACCGTCAAGCACCACCTTGGCGGCAAGCTCACCGCCCACCGCGCCGAAGTTGAGCGGATCAAGCGTCAACTTCGCGTCCTTCATGACCGCATGCACGTTGAAGTTGTCGAGCGGCATTTGCGCCGCGTGAAGAAGGTGTCTGCCCTTGAACCGCACGTCCATGTCGATGCTGTCCCAGCGTTCGACATTGAACGGTTCATCGGGCAACACACGCTCACTTGCTTCGGCGGACTCAGCCTTGGGGTGCGCGCCGATGAGCGGCCCCAAGTCGGCCAGATCAAGTGTGTTCGATATCACGTCAGCTTTGACCGATGGTTTCTTGGCGGAAAGATCCGCCGAGATCGCACCCGCAAGATCGCTCGAACCCATGTGACCGCTGAACCGCTCATAGTCCAGGTGCTTGCCTTGATGGCGCAGGTGTCCGGAAATCCGATAGGGTGGGGTCGGCGGCAGCGCAACCTGCAACAGCGGATACAGATCGGCGAAATTCTGGCCCCGGAGCGCAAGCTGCACATCGGCGGCGGTCAACGCGGTCAATCCTGTGATGGTGCCGTCGACGTCGACCTGGGTCTTGCCCAGGGTAGCGTGGAACTTGATCGGATACGGCGCCCTGTCATCACGCAGCGCAAGCACCGGGCCACCCGACCCCTTTGCTTCCAGGGGAAGGCCAACCAGAGTACCGCGTGCATCGAACACCACGTTGGACTGCCCCAGCCCGTTATTCACGGTCGATACCTGGGCATGGATTTCAGTCTTCTTCGCCGGGTCATGAAACACGACATCGCCTGCGTCCACTTGCAGCCGACCCACCTGCAGCGCTGACTTGCTGTCTTTTTGCTCGGGGTCCAGGTACCAGTTGTGGCGTCCATCCGGGCCGATTTCGAGCGCCAATTTCGGGTGTGTCAGGACGACGTCCGGAAGATAATATTCGCCGCGCAACAAGCGGCCGAGGTCTATTGTGACGTCGACCGCATCGGCAACGAGCATGTTGTTCTCACGCGCCCAGGGCGGATTGGAAATACGCACCTGGTCGACGTGCACGCGTGGGCTAAGCGCAAGCTTGACGTTGAGGTTGCCTGCAAGCGACACAGTGCGCCCCGAAGCGTCACTCAACTGGCGCTCCGCATAGGGCTTGACCATGTTCCAATCGAACAGGGCAATCCCCGCGATCAGCGCAAGCACCAATCCGCCTGTTATCCAGTAAGCCGGTTTAACGCGCCATGCCATCATTGGATCCTAATTCGGCCGACGCGATGCGTGCCCGCGGGTGTCCGTCTCGGTGTCTCGCGTTTGCCAGCTTTCCCGTTGATGCGGCTCATGCGCCAGCCTCAGCAGGCCGTTACGACAAGGGAGGCGGCCGACGCCCGAGCATGAGAAATACCAGGAACAGGATCAGACCGATGACAAACAGGACCTTCGCCATCCAGGCAGCGGCGCCGGCGATGCCGGTGAAGCCCAGGATGGCAGCGATGATCGCAACGATGAAAAATACGATTGCCCAGTAAAACATAGGCTCACCTCGCTATGGCAATTCAGCATTGGAATCCCAGGCGGGCCGCCCCCTCGTTTTGCCAACTCTGCCACCCGAGCAGACTTCCGTTCTGGGTCTGACGGGCTAGAAGCATGCTCCGTGCCCGCAGGTGGGGTGCCGCATGTCGCCGCTGGATAGCCGGAGTTCTTGCCGGCCTGCGCTTGCTTAGGCGGGTTCGATTGTCTCTCGAGTGCGACGCTTTTCTGAAAGCCGTCGGCAGTCCCTGTCCAGCAATGGAAATCCTGTCGCCCCCAGGTGACAGTTCAGTCAGAAACAAATGTGAGAATCGGACTGCCCGTGACCGCCGAAGAATGTTTTTTGCAGCAGCCAAATCGCATTGACGTCACACAGCGCGGACCCGGGACGCATCACCTGGCACCCATCTTCCTCGCAGCTGCCACCCCGGGATCTCGGTTCGCCAGACCGGTGGCGGCAAGCCCGAAGGTTTGTCCTGTTGCTTTTTGTCCGTTCGCAACTCCCGTGCCGCCCTGGCTCCTGGCGTGTTGTTCTTGACATCGCCAACCGAATAACTTTAAGTCACTAAAGTTTTTATATTACGATCCGAAAATGATTAGACCAATTTATGAGGAGGACATGTGAGGAGGCAGTCAAGAACCGCGACACCTTTGGAGACAAATTCGGCGACAGATGCGCCCGAGGGCGAGCCCCAATGGATTGCCCCTTCAACTCATGAACGGATCGAGGATCGCACACTCAGCGCAAGCGCTTTGGCGTGGCTTGCGAGCCTGCCAAGAAACCTGTATCCGAGTCATCTGGTTGAGCGCTATCCACGGGTGTGCAACTGCATGGCCGTCTTATGGCAGGAGCCCAAGTTGATGATCTCGTACTTCGAAGATCTGCTCGTCGATCAACGCGGAATGCAGTGCGGCTTCCCCAGCAGCATCGCATCCGAAATCGCTCGCCTCAAAGAGCATTTCCACCTGAATCTTGCCTCCGCGGAAATCGCGGCTTGTGCCGCAACCTGAACCGCCCTCAATGCAGCTGATCGTTTGGCTCGGGCTGGCATAGGCTCGGAACGCAGCCCATATCCTTCCGGCATCTCAAGGAACCTGGTCAAGTCCGCACAAAAACAACAAGGCCGTTTGCCGGTATGCGGATCTGTATGCGGCCACTCGCGGCGAACAGCGTGGCGCCAAAATTACCTGTGTTGTTTCCGCCGTAGATTGAAGCATCGCTGTTGAAAAGTTCGCTCCATCCCCCATCCGGCAGGCGCCACGCATCGGTCTGAATGACATAGGTTTCAAATATCTGATTGCTCAGACTCGCCACGATCAGCAGTTCGTCGTTGCCCGCAGAGCGCCTGAAGGCAATTACTCTGCCGTCACCGTTGACGTGCACGATATCGATGGCCTGCACCCGCACTGCGGGGTGGCGCCGGCTGAAACGGATGGCGTCCTGGTAGAAGCGAAATAGCCTTGCCCCGTTCTGTGCCCGCTCTGCGGCGATGTCTTCGCGGTTGGCCATGAAGCTGTCATACCGATAGGGCTTTTGCGCGCCGATCTCTTCCGCCATGAAGAACATGGGCGTGCCGGCCGAGAAGAGCGACAGGCCGAAGGCCACCCGCGCCCGTGCCTCGGCGTAGGCGCGTGTAAGGCCCACCAGCGCTGCGCCGTTTGCTCCGCACACCAGGGTTCGAACCGAGCCGCTGGAGTTGCCGGCTTCGTCGTGGGATTCGTGATAAACGATCTTGCTGTACTTGCTCTGATACAGACCGTCCGCAAACTGCGCAATATCCAGCCCGCGCTCATCACCCAGACCGGCCATCTTCAGCAGCCGCGCGCGGCCGCCTGCGGAGTCGGAGTCGCCGATCAGGTTGTGGTAGAAGGCCGCATACCAGGTCGCGTCGAAGCCAAGCCCGCCGGTTTCCGGCAGCTGGGTCACCTTGTCCCATCCGGTGTGATCCTCTGCGATCAACATGGCCGTGGGCTTGATCAGGCGCAGCGTGCGGCTCCACTCGCGCAGCAACTTTGCACCAAACTGGTTGGCGCTGCCAATGCTCCTGCCATCTGCATGTAAGGCGTTGTCGCGGTGCATTGCCTGGGTCAAGTCCACGCGCAGGCCGTCGACGTGAAATTCCTCGATAAAGGCCGCCGCACTGCTGACGAACAATTGCCTGACCATTTCTTCCCAGTAGCGCGGCGCATAGCCGGTTGAGCCATTGTCGAGATAGCCGCCGTCGGACGCGGCGTAATCGCTGCTTTGGCCTTCGTACCAGTAATAGATGTTCTGCTCCGGCGCGTCGGAATCGTAGGCCCACTCCGCCCGATCGGCGTCCGGATCAAAATGGTTGTAGACGACATCCTGCAGGACCGCGATGCCGCGCCGATGACATTCGCGTATGAAATGCTTGTATTGGTCACGCGTGCCGGCGCTCGACTCGACCACGAAGTGATGGGTATCGCCGTATCCCCAGCCGACGCCGGAGAATTCGGACATCGGCAGCAGTTCGACAGCGTTGACCCCGAGGTCGGAAAGGTGCGGCAGCAGCGCCATGGCGTCTTCCAGATTGCCGGGCCGCTCCCTGCCGAATCCCAGGGCGCCGACGTGCAGCTCGTAGATGACCAGATCCTCAATCCGGCTCGGCACAGCCAGGCCCGGCGTGAACTCATGCGCCCAAAAATTGCTCTCGGAGATCCGCACAGCCGAGTGGCCGGAAGGCACGACAAAATCCTGCGCGACGGTGTCCGACCCCACGATCAGGCTGCAGCTCTTGGTGCCGTCAAGCTGATCCGGGCCCCCGTCCCAGTGGCCGCCGCCGGGATTCCTGGTTCCACTTCCGATTTGCTGGCGCGAAAACAGATCGGTCCGGTAGACCGTGCGGCCCTCTGCATTCCTGATGCGATACATGTAGGGCAGCCCCTCGTGGGCGGCAAAATCCCCGACCACCTCCGTCTGCCAGATCCCGTCCGTGCCCTTCGCCATGGGCAGCGACGGACGCGACAAATCGATTCCGTCGCCATCATCGGCGATGTAGCCGCGCGCCGGATCGCCAAACACGACCTCCACTTGCTGCGCGTTCGGCGCCCACACCGAGAAGCGCAGGCCGGGCTTGCCGGACCGCCCGTGGGCGAAAACCTTGCGCGCACCCAATCGGCGCGCGCAGGTGAAGAAGTATTCCTCCACCTGGGCCAATTGGGCGGCGGGCGCAAGCTGGAAACTCCGCACGCGATCGGTCTGGTTCGCGTCGTTCACCTCCGTTGGTATCCCCGACACATCCGCGACCGCGGGGGTGTTGAGCCTGACCGCCCACTGGAAATGCTTGCCGACCTCGCTCGCGTCGAACTTTACGGTAATGCCAAAACCCGGACACCCGTCTTCCGCCACGATGTCTATCATCGGCGTCTCAGACCAGGTGGGTGACCAGCGCCCGCGTTCATCCCAGGATCCGAGCAGGCGGGCGTCGCGGAAAATCTTGCGCTTAAGGCCCGTCAGGTACCTGAACCGCACCGATACGTTTGTCATGGTCTGTTCGTCATGTGCAGGCAGTCGGTAAGCGCAGCGCAGAGTTTCTCGTTATTGCGCGCGTCCGGGGCGCAGAGGGATGCCGCAGGACATCCGCCCGGGAATGGCTTTGCGCGTCGGCCCGGGCTACGCACCCAGAGCGGCCAGGAGCTTGCTGCCGTTGGCAGTGCCAAGCCCGGTGCACGGATCCCAGCCCCTGCGCGCCTTGTACTTGCCCAGGCCCTCGAGATCGTTGTCTCCCTTCACGATGTCGTGGAATGCGCCCGCCGTCGCCAGCAGACTGTAGAGCAGCGGATTAATGAAACCCGCCGTTGATTTTGCCTTGCGCGCCAAACGTTGATTGACCAAAGCCATCAGGCCGGCCCACAAGGGTGAAACGGCGCTGGTGCCCCCTATCACTCCGGATTTCCCACCCACCAATCTTATCTGATAGCCAGTCTCCGGATCGGCATCACCGGCAACATCGGGCACGCCACGCCCGGGCTTGCCCGTCGGCGATTTCGGCACCTTGGCCTTGGCTTGGTAGGGCGGTCTGGCAGCGAAATTGCTCACTCCGCCGCCCGTCGCGCCGTCTCCTGCCTTCCACACGCTCTCTTGCGCAATTCCGGTCGCCGAGGCCAACAATCTGGTGCCCCCGCACGCCAAGGCGAACGGGCTAGCGGCCGGAAAGTCCACGTGCGGTTTCCCGTCTCGTTGCTGCGGGTCGCGAATATCGGACGAACCATCATCCCCCGCCGAACAGCATACCGTCACGCCAAGCGCGGCGGCGTCCTGCAAGACCTGATCGAAGGCGTTGAGGGCCTGCTGCGTCCATGCCTCCTCCGGCCCGCCCCAACTGATCGAGATCACCGAGGGCTTCCTGATCCGATCGTGAATCGCCGAACTGATTGCATCAATGAAGCCCTGGTCGGTATTGGGCGCAAAATAGACCGCGATTTGCGCCCCCGGTGCCACCGCGCCGGCAACCTCGATATCGAGCATGACCTCGCCGTCCGCATTGGGATCGGGGCCGGGCATATTGGCACCACCGTCCACGCCTATCGCCGTTACTTTCGGTGGCGGTAACCCCAGGGACTTGAAATAGGCCGCGAGGTCCATCGGATTGAAGCCCGTGCCGGTGATCTTGTTGCGTCGGTCGAAATCGTTCAACTCTATGACGGCGATGCATTGGCCGCTGCCATCGAGTCCGGCAGGGAAGTTATACAGACCGGCAACCTGACGAGGCGTGAAGCTGCCGCCCGCGGCATTTCGCGGAGTCGCAGCCTTGGGCCCAGTCCTGCTCCCGGTCTTGCCACCTTTTGCTGTCGATCTTTTCTTGCCCGGTCTGAGCACGGAATCGTCAAGAAAGCGGCAGTGTGGCTTGGCCACAGGGCGATCATCGAAGCCGAACACGCCGACGACGATGTCCGCCAGCTCGTGCGGGACTGAGATCGGGCCGGTGCGTCCGCGAAACACCCGATTGCCGCTTCTGTACTGTTTCAGTCTGGGCCGGAAAGCCGCGATAAGGTCGCCCAGGCTGCCGGAGAGTCGCAGGCTGCGTGTGTCGGCACTTGCGTGCACCACAGTCAACTTGTGCGCCAGCGCAAAATTCTCGACCTTCTCAATGTCGTCCGGATCCGCGCCGCGCTGTGCAGCAAACTCCTCACGGCTTAGATAGCGGCGTTGTTCCGGCAATTTGGCGCCCATGTTCATCACCTCGGCTCTCGACTTCGTAAGCGCCCGCACCCCGGCGCCCGACGATCGCGCTCTCACCATGACAGTGACTTCAATCCGCTGTGTCTCATCAACCTCCCCAATGAGCCTGGCATTGGGCACTGCACGCTTCTCGCTGCCCGGCACGCTCTTCCTCTGTTTTGCCACTGCCATCTCGGCCTCCTTGTTAAACTGTGCACAATTCGGCCTCGGCTGCGATCGGTGAATCGACACCCGCTGCCGCAAACTCTCGCACGAATATATATTGCATAGACCATCGGGCATGGTCTGACAATTGCGCATGCGCAAATGCCAAGCATTGAACGCTTCCTCAGGGCTGGATCTGCGGCCGCAAGCGATCCAGGCGAAGGCACCGCCTTGCCACATTTGCGTTTCCTGTGGCCTATCACATCTTCTTAACAGAAACGCGGCACCCTTGTTGGGCGCGACCGCTACCAGCTTGGCCAAATGTGCAACGCGTGCTTTCCGCCCTTGGGTGCCTGCACACCATGACTGCACACATCGAGGGGAACTTTTGTCTGGGGTTGTCTACTAATCGCCTTCGGTTGA
>DASQBT010000026.1:0-3889 GCA_035635075.1 Thiobacillaceae bacterium
CGTTCGCGCGCGACTAGCGCGAAATCCTGCGCGTCCTTGGTAGGGAACTCATGGCGACGGTCCTCCCAGGCGAGCAGCTTCAGTATTGCCAAGCCTGCAGGCGACACCACCTGGACCTCCACGGGTCCGGGCAGGCGCACCGTGATCGTGTGCGCAAACGCCTCACGGAAGCCAAGCACTCGCATCACAGTGGCGTGATCGCTCGGCCAGGCGATATAACCCGGCCGCGACTCCACGCCGCCAAACGGGATCAGGTCGACTACCCAGTCCGTCTGATACCTGAGCCGATGCGGCGAGCCGCTTTCGGCAAACCGGTTCGTCGCCAGCAGGTGATGCTTCAACGCATCGAACTGCGCCCAGCCTTCCACTACCATGGCCCAGTCCACGTCCTCGGTTCTGCGCCCGGTGTCGATGCCATAACCGTGGGCCAGGATCAGGTCCCGCGCCATGGCCCCGGTCATGAACACCGGAATTCCCAGTGTTGCCGCCGCGTTCACAACCGCCGCGGCCAGTCGGCTCAGCGGCCCCAACTCAGGCCGGTTCGACAAGTCGAGCGAGGTGCTGGTCATAAATCATTCTGGCTGCTTCCCGATTGCGGTCGTCTCCCGTGGCCAGCAGGTCTGCATACACCAGCAACGGGGGTGCCAGCAGCAGCGGGTGCGGCGCATCGAAGCGCCAGAAAGTCTGCCGCAGTTCCACGTCGCCATCCGGGTCCTTCAGCAACTTGAATTCGACCACGAAGCGGGCGATCAGCTTGGGATCATCCGCGAGATACACGGTGGTCACTGCGGGCTTGAGGTAACCGGTGAGTTTGGCGGCCGCTGTTTCCCCGCCCCAACGGGCACCGAAAATCTCCAGCCGGGCTCCCGTCCACCAGTCCGGCCAATTCGCCCGATAGCGCCCCAACAGCAGCTTCGGTCGCAGGTGGCGGGCATAGGCATCCACCCATGCATCCAACAGGCGCCGGTGCTCGACCAGCCGGCGGCCCCGCTTGCCCAAGTCCGCGAGATATCCCTCCTCGCGCAAGTCCCGCAGCACCCAACCCACCGTGCCCAGCGCTACCCCGGCGGCCTCGGCCAGCTCCCTGTAGGGTGCGTTGACCAGGTCCGGCTTGCACAACAAGGCAAACACCATCCGCAGCCCGCCCGGTTGAAAAGCGCGGCTGGCTCGTGCCGCGCGCGGCCGCGCCTCCGGCTTGCGGCCGGTAACCCACAGCAACAGGGGGGGCGCCTGGATGAAGGCATTGCCTGCCGTATCCGCGAAGAAGATGCCCAATTCCCGCAGGCGCTGGGCCATCGGCGGCGTGACGTAGTCTGTCACCAGGATGGGCTTGTCCGCCAAGCCCTCGAATTGGTGCGCGATCAGCCCGACATTGGCCGGCGTGATCGCATGCTTGACCGCAACCGGACCTTCCCATTCGGCCTTGCCGTGGCGCAGCCGCAACCAAGCGTCGACATGCGCCTTGGCAACCTTGCCGCCCGGTGTGGTCGCCTTGGCCGCCACGCCCATGGCCTGCAAGGCTTTCAAGACCTGATCAAGGGTGGTCGCCTCTGCTTGTGGAAGTGGCTGTCGAGTGGGGACTGCCTTCATGGCTCGTATGGTGTGTTCACTATTGGGTGACGTTCACTATAGATGAACATACACATAAAGTGAACACCGGCGGCCGAATGGCGCTCAAAATTGACCGGATACCGGCGCGGTCGGGCGAATTGCCTAAGCGCTGGCTGTCCACGCTGCGCATCATGCGGGGCTCTTTCTGTTGCGAGCCGAGAAGTAATGCGAGCCTGACCCCTTAAAAGCCGATTCGATAAGTCATGGATCAGATGCCCGAAGATAAGGACTTGTACAAGATTGCATGGCGCAAGCTCTCGGCGCGTTGAAGGTTGGCGTCTACCTGTGTCTTGGTTTCATGAATTATTGAGAGGTGGCGGTCAACTTCAGCGACGATGCGGTGTTGTTCAGCGAGTGGTGGGAAAGGAATGGCAGTCGCCTTTATGTGGCTGAGATTCAGGTTTGGCTGTACCCCACCCGACGAAAGTCGTCGAATATCTTCGTAGTTCTTCAAGAAGAACAGTTTCGTGAAACTCCGCACGCGCTTAGAAAGCCCTTGCATGACGATAGCCGCACAGGCTTGATTTGTGGCAGCCTCAATCAGGAGTTCTGAAACCTTCCCGCGCGTCTTTCCCTCGCCATACATGGCAACAAGAAGCGTGTGCTCCGGGAAAACCTTCGCATTTGTCTCCTCCACGGCAAGCTCGGTAATGCACTCGTCTGCTGTGGAGACAAACTCTTCGTTAAGCGCGCCGCTAGTGATCCATGGTATTTCCCCACCGTCGTAATAGTCGCGTCTTGATCTAAGTGGTGTAGCACCTGTCCCAACATGGCCCAACTGCTCGACACTTGCCCACACCCACCCCTCCGGCAATTCGGGCAGGCCGGTGGCGTCGGGCGCGACGGGTTCTTTGTATTTGCCCTTGCCTTGCCACTGGCTGCGGCGGGTTTCGAGGATGCGTTGCAGGAGTTGTTCGCCGGTCTCAAAGCTGCGGCCTTCGCGGCGGGCGAGTTCGGCTTCAGTCTCGACGAGGCGGCCTTCGACGGCGGCTTTGAAGACGGCGGCTTTGTAGCGCTTGAGGTTGGCCTTGACGCGCTTGAGGTTGGCGACGGCTTCGTCGAGGCGGGAGAATTGTTTCTCGATTTCCGCGACGATGCGTTTTTGTTGGTCGAGGGATCTGACAGGAAATGGGTATGGCGCGAGTTGGTCGAAGTCCACACGAGGGCGATCACCCGCATTTAAGTGGGTGGCAAACGAAACAAATGCTGCTGAATTAAGAAAGTACTGGAGATACCGGCTATCAAGGTTCTCCGTCTTCGGAAATACGATGAATTCAGCAGAACAAAGGCCTTCGAAGTCCGGCCGATAGACCTTGTTCAAATAGGGACGGAGCCGGCCATACAGCACATCCCCCGGCTGGAAGTGAACCGCAGAACTTTTCATAGTCGATGCAGGTACAGTTCCCAAAAGTCGCATCGAATGCGGCTCAACATGCTCCATTCCAATGAAGGGAAGATCGGGCTTTTCTGAGGGTTTGACTCGCGGCCTAGTTGGCTTAACCACATCACCCAAAGCGCATGCAATCCCATCCAAATGATGCATTAGAGATTCCACACTCTCATGTCGCGTGACACGCCCGGCTTTTGCATCGTCAAGGGAGGTCTTCAGTCGCATGTCAGCAGAGTCAACTTTGGTCATGCAGCCAGACTTTCATTCAATTGCTCAATAAGCGTGTTCAGCTCATCGCCGAAAAGCTGATACACCTTTCCCAACCCGCCCTCCTGGGCGAAGGGCGCGTATTCAAAGTCATCCGGCTCGATGCCGAGATTGGCGGCGATGTGGTCGCGGATCATGTAGAGCCATTTCAGTTGTTCGGGGGTGAAGCGGGTGCCCTCACTCTTGCTGCCAGAAATCCCCCCTGGCCCCCCTTTATCAAGGGGGGTGAGAGCGCCCTCTCCCCCGGCCCCTCTACCGCCCGCGGGAGAGGGGAGTGAAGGTTGTTGGGTGGCGAGCCAGGCTCTGAAGTTGGCGTTGACCCGCTCGGGGAAAGGCACGAGTTCGTTGTCCTGATGGATGGCAAAGCGCACCAGCGAAACCAGGTCGGTGAGGATGCGGCGGCCGCTGGCGCCTTTGACCTTGCTTGCTTCCAGCGCGGCGTAGGCTTGCCAGAGCTGGGATTCGTTCCACAGGTAGGGCGGCTTCTCGATGGCGTCGGCGAGTTCTTTCACCGCCTCGAAGGTGAGGCGCTGTTTGTAGGGCTTGCTGTAGAGGATTTGCAGGGCGGTGATTTCGTCCTTGTGGTCGGCGATGAATTGTTCGAAGGATTGCACCAGGCCA
>DASQBT010000027.1:0-5413 GCA_035635075.1 Thiobacillaceae bacterium
GATAATCGCTCCGCGCTCAGGGGCTTTTAGGATGAGGGAAGCGCCCAGCACCACGCCGGGCAGCCCTGCTGCGAGGATGATGAGTGACTCGCGCAGCGCGAGTCCACCCTCCCTCATGTGCCGGATGGTCGCGCCCAGGCCCAAGGCCACGCTGGCCACCTTGTGGGTGGCCAAGGCAATGGCAAACGGCAGGCCAAGAAAAATCAACATGGGAAACTGGATCAGACCTGCGCCGCCGCCGGACAGCGCGGAAAACCAGTTGGCGGCGAACGAGGCAGTAAACAGCAAGAACTGGTGGGGCAGATCCATCAGGAGCCAGTGGTCCCCATTTCGGCTGGCGTTCGGATGTAGAACAGGTGCAAACCTTCGGCGGAAATTCTTGTCAGCAGGGCATCGGCCTGGTCGGCCGCGGCGGCAAACATGACTTCCACCGGCAGCTTGCCTGCCAGTTCGAAGAACGTATCTTCGTGCATCCGCCCGTGGTGGCCATAACCCGCCACAGCCCGAAACGCGGATCCACCGGGGATGCCTAGCTTGCGGCCGGTTTCGAGCAGCCATTCATAAACCAGCTTGCCATTGTGTTTGTGGTCTTCTTCGGTAAACAGGCGCAGCATCACCTCAGTCATGGTCAACCCCGCATGAGTTTAATGGTCCAGATTCCCAAACCGGTGGCCGCAAGTGAACCCAGGACATGCAGCGCAATGGTTCCCAGCGCCAGAAGGTATTGAGTGCGCGACAGCATCGTGACGACTTCCGCAGAAAAGGTGGAAAATGTGGTCAGCGCGCCCAGAAATCCGGTGATAAAGAAGAGCCGCCACTCAGGCGGCAAGCCCGGATGCTGGAGAAAGAAGGCCAGCGCCAGGCCGATGACGTAGCCTCCGATCAGATTGGCAGTGAGGGTGCCCATCGGGAGCGCGGGATAAACCGGGTTTAGCCACAGGCCCAGACCCCAGCGCAACCACGCCCCCAATATGGCCCCGACTCCCACTGCCACGAATCCGTTCATGGGAGAAAATTTTACCCCGGAAATACCGGACTTACTGAATGGCTTCCTTGATGATGCCCGCCAGCAGGCCGTCCACATCGGACAGAGCCTTCTTCAAAGCCTTGTTCTTGCTCGCCGCTGGCTTGCGATAAGCCAGATAAACCGTGTCACCGTCATTGGGAATGGTGTAGACGGAAATGATGTAGGGACACAGAACAATGGCGTGCGCGTCGGCTTCCATCATTGCACGCGAAATCGTTGCACTGCAAAACTCGAACTGCTCGCCATTTACATACACCTGTTTGGTCGCTCCCAGATCCTTGCCGGTACGTTCCAGCATATCGGCGATGTAGTTGGTGTGGTTGATCTTGAGTCCACGGCCTTCGATAGTGCTGACCAGCATGTCGCGCACATCCGCAAATTTGCCATGGGTCTTGTACAGCACATTGAAAGTATCAGCCGCCTGCGCAACGCCGGCGATCAGTCCAAACAGGCAAATCAACAGCAGGTTCTTTCTCATCTACGACTCCTCAACATGTCAGAACAGTGTCAGGCTAGACCCTAATACCCGAAACACTTGCCAGCAATAGTTTATTCGGACCGCTGCTAGAATTGCCGCATGAAGCGAACCCTTAATGCCCACGGCCGGGTATGGCTGACCCTCAACGGAAGAAACTTCATGGGGCGTGGCCGGGCCGAACTGCTCAAGCAGATTGCCGAAACCGGCTCCATTTCCAAGGCTGCTAGCGCCATGAAGATGAGTTACAAGGCGGCATGGGACGCCGTCGATGCCATGAACAGCGCCTATGGTGAATCCCTGGTTGAAAGCGCGACGGGGGGCTCGCGCGGGGGTGGCAGCCGGGTTACCGCGTCGGGCCTGCACGTGCTGACCCAGTTTGATGCATTGCAAAGCCAGCACCAAGCCTGGCTGGAGAGCGTCAGCACCAAGTTACGGTCAATGGAGTAAGCGTTGGGCGGCGTTGTGCGCTTGGCTTGTCCTCCATCATCAACATAAGATTGTGCTGTTACCAGGAAACGAAAAGGTGGGCGCCATGCGCTATCCCGTTATTCTCGCCTTGACTGCGACGTTCAGCCTCGTTGCCTGCGGCAAGCGACAGGACGCAGCCGCGCCGGCCCCAATGGACGCAGCTGTTGCGTTCAAGAACAACTGCGCAAGCTGTCACGGGCTCAATGGCCAGGGCATCGCCGCTTACCCCAAACTGGCCGGCAATGCCGCAGACGTCATCAAGACCAAACTGATGGATTACAAGGCAGGCAAGCAGTTGGGTCCACAAACTGCCGTCATGGCCCAGATCGCCGCCAGGTTGAGCGATAGCGAAATTGACGCATTGGCTCGGTACGTCGCCAGTCTCAAGTAAGGCATCATATGGCTCTGTTCCGGGCAATCGGGACTCTGTTTCTCCAAGGGTTCCGGGAATCTACGGCTGAAGGGTAGCCAAAGCTTGAGACCGGTGTCGGCCATGAAGTTCACTGACAACGTGAAAATCCTCGGTATCCAAACGTCTGCCTCCGATAGACGCCGCCCCATGACCCACATGTGCATGCCGCGGCGGTCGTGCCTACGCCTGCCCAGTAATCGTTGTCGGTAATGGCATAGCGCCCCGGATTTTCCGGGGCGCGTTCACGTGCGGCGTTATTCGTCGCGGCTGACTGGGTCGTTACGCACAGAAGAATTGATGCCCCCAAACTGGGGGGCGCCGTACTTACTTGATTTCAGCTGGTTTAGCCGGCACTTTTTTCGCGTGGCGATGAGGGCGGCGATGATGGCGGGTCTTTTTCTTATTGGCCACGGCAGGAGCTGCGGGGCTAGGCTCGGCAGCTGAGGTCGGGGCTGGAGCCGCTTCAGCGGCTGAGGCCGGAGCAGGAGACGCTTCATGGCCTGCACCGCCAGCCGGTGCGGGGCTGGGCTCGACAGCCGCGGCCGGGGCTGGCGAAGCAGCAGTTGCGGGGGGGATTGAGTTGGGGAACATCTTCATCCAGGCTGAAACGTCAAACATATTGGGAGTTGACGCCTGCGAGGAAGTTACCGTCTGAGTCGCAGGAGCTGCGGGGAAGAATGGCAAGTATGCGTTTTGAGCCGGTGCGGTCCCGCCGTAGACCGGAACGCCATAGTTTGGAACTGGAGCCTGCTGAGGCATGGGCACTATGGTCATCGGGTTCATCATGGTGGCCGGATTCATCATGGCCGTGGGAGCGGCCATCATCGGTGCCATCATGCCGCCCCATGGACCATAGGTAGCTGGATTGGCGGCCGCTCCCATCCAGTTGTTATACATGGACGGATTCGCCGGTGCCATCATCATCTGCATGTTCGCCGGATTCATCGCGGCTCCCATCCAGTTTGTGTACATGGATGGGTTCATCGGTGCCGTCATCATCCCCATCAGGCGCGGATCCATAGGCAGGGACAACCACTTCGCGTACATCGCCGGGTTCATGGCCTGCGTCATCATTGCCATATAGAGGTTGGGGTCCATGCTCCCTTGCATCCAGCGCATAGCCACGGCAGGATCGGTGAACTGCATGTAATTCTGCATGGATGCCGGGTTCATCATCCCCCCCATCATGCGCATATAGGCATTGGGGTCCATCGCGCGCTGCATGAGCGCGATGGAGGTAGCGGGATCCATCATGGCGCTGGCCCACGGTACGAAAACTCTGGGATCCTTGAACGCCGAGGCATTGCGGGTCGGATCAGTCATCTTTTCGGCCCAGCCTTCCGGGCTTTTGGGGGTTTGTGGGCTGCTGGGAGCGTCCGCAGCACGGGCGGCAGCGGACAGGCTAAAGGCGATGGCGATCAGGGTTGCTTGCACTTTCATATTTGCTCCTTGGAAATTCAAGTAATCCGATAATTGGGGTTGCACCCGCATGCACGATGGTGAAAATCGCGCTCTTATGTAGGCGAGCGCTTGCAAGGATACGCTATTCGGGATGAGATGTACGTGGCTGCGCCTTGCCTGAATTTTGCAGCCCGATCGAAAGCTCGGAAGACTGACCGTTCGAACGACTGCAACACTGCCTGAAAGCTGACGATCAAGCGCCCGACTTTGTTTTTTTCGTCAATGCCAGCTTGCCTATCCTGTCGCTTTTCAGAAGCCGCCGCTGGGTACGATACAGTCATGCGGGCAAGCTTCGGCCAAAACCTGCCCGACGGATCATCATGCCGGAGTCTGGGGTGCATCTTTGGCGGCTGCGCCGGATTTTGCCTATATGACTGGCCGTTGAAATTTTGGAGCCGGTATCAATGCTCATATCCGATCGATAACTCCTCCATCAGGAGCCGCGTCTCTAAGCGTTGCAGGGCTGCCGTTACGCGATTCGAATTATCGGTTAGTTCGTCCAACATCCGCTTCACCTTCACAACGCTGACTTGTGAAGAATTCACAGTGTCAAGAATCGTTTCGCAAATGTTATGCATCGCGCGATGGGGAACATCAAGCGACTCGTAGTCTGGATCTCCGTCAAATGCCTTGCCCAAGCCGACATGCCAGCGACCAAGCGCGCATTCGTCATGACTAATGTGCAAGTCCTTCAAGTTGAGATCGCCCCTTCTCTGGCTCTTCATATACGCGAACACGGCGTCTACCAGCAGCGTCTTTTGCCAGGTATGGCTGAGTTGGGCCATGCGCAGCATGCCCACCGCCGACGCGGGCCAGTGATGGTCGGCCTTTAGAAAGGCGAGGTATTCCTCGGGCGCCATAGGCGGGCTGATCCAGTAGCCCTGCCCTTCATTGCAGCCGCAGTGGATCAGCGTGTTGTACACACCTTCCGTCTCGATGCCTTCGACAACGGTCTTCAGACCCAGCATCTGCGCCATTGCCACGCTTGCCTTGACCAAGGTAGCGCTCTTGGGCGAACTGAGCATTCTCAGCACGAAGCTCTGGTCCATCTTGATCGCCCCGAAGGGCAAGCGATTGAGACTGTCCAGCGAAGAATATCCGGTGCCATAGTCGTCCATGGACAGTTGCACGCCCTCGGCGATCAGGGCTTCAAGGCTGCTGGTTGTGGCTTCGCTGGCGGTAACCGTTTCCGTCTCGGTAATCTCGATTTCCAATTGGCTGCTGCTGATCGAGCCAGACGCAACGGCGTCGCGTACGAGGGCCAGCAGGCGTGGCGTGTCCAGATCCTGCGCCGTGACGTTGAGCGCAACTGTCGTCGCTTCATTTACGCTGCGGATGTGCTGAAAATCCTCCACCAATCGCGGAAACATGGCCTGTGTGATCTCAGGTACAAGGCCATGGGTGATGGCGACTGGGATGAAGGCATCGGGGCGCACAATCGTCTGTTCGTCACGCTGCCAGCGGATCAGAGCTTCGGCGCCACTGATCTGTCCCGTCAGAAACGACACCTTCGGCTGATAAAAGAACCGAAATTCACCCTCTTTCAGGGCACGCCTAACCTCTCCCG